>NZ_JBDNTS010000014.1:0-71447 GCF_047719775.1 Liquorilactobacillus sp. | reverse complement strand
TTTGTAAAATTAATACAATAGGTGTGTTATTTTTATTTTATACAACTTTTTAATCGCTAAAATTTCGGGGGGGTCTGTAAAAATTTAATTTTTCCCCCCCCCCCCCCTCGTTTAGTGTTACTAATCTAGTTTTAAAAAACAACTCTATTATAAATTTAATTTTTCAACTTTGTAATCCATCTCTTTTTATATTACAACAAGTATATAAAGAAAATTAGTTACATTTTAAATTTTTGGTAGTCTCCACCAACACGCACTCCCTTTTTGGTAAGTTTTAAACCCGCATCGCCTCAACATGTTTTGTGAAGCTGAATTTGAAATTTCTGTTTCTGCAATTATACAAGAGACATTCTCCTGTGTCAGTGCCCAATGACACATCGCTTGGATTGCTTCAGTCATGTACCCTTTGTGATTGAATCTTTTTCCCAATCCGTAACCTATTTCAACCTCGTCTTGATTATCAGGTAGATCCTTAAAATCAGCGGAACCAACAACAACTCGGTCAGTTTTTCTAATGAGAAACCAAAATGTGTGATATAAGTAATTTTTGGCATCTTTTTTGGTAACTACAAACTGTTTCCTCAAAATACTTAAGAATATATCTTCGAGGGGCTCAGCTTGATAGCTACATTCTAATTCTTTTTCTAAGAGAGAAATATTGTTTATCCAATGATGATACTGCGCTACCGTCAATGGCACCAAGTCCAGTCGATCTGTCTCAATTATCAATTTTTTCTCCTTTAGTTTCGAATGCTCATGACCTATAATTTGTGGCAATCGTGTTTTTCCAATAATTCGAGTTTACACATTATTTCATCAAATCTAAATTGCAAATAACGTTTGGGTTTCCTGACAAATATGGCGTGCAACATCAGGATGATTCATTGTGTACAGGTGCACACCTGCTACATCCTGTGTTACCAAATCAACAATTTGATTAATTGCATAAGCCAATCCAGCTGCCTTAAGAGCGGCAGGATCTCTTTTATACTTATCAAGCATTGTCACGAATTTCTTTGGTAAATAACTAGCGCTACTTTGAATTACATGAAGCGCTTGCGAACGATTAACAATTGGCATGATTCCAGCAAGTATCGGAACATTAATATTAGCTAATGCACAGTCTTCTTGAAATTGGTAAAAAGTTTCATTGGAAAAGAACATCTGTGTTATTAGACAATCACAACCAGCAGCTACTTTTGTTTGCAGCCTCCTAATATCGGTCACTTTATCAGGAGATTCTGGATGACCTTCAGGGTAACAGGCTCCAAAAATCTTGAAATTACTATCTTTTTGTTTAATGTACTCAATTAAGTCACTTGCATATTTGAAGTCATTCTTAGGTTCTTTGCCTGGTACCAAATCACCACGCAAAGCCAAAATATTGTTGATTCCAAGCCTTTTTAATTCTGCAAGAATATAATCAATTTGATTTTTGTCAAAATAACGTGCAGTTAAATGGACGACCCCTGGTAATTGGAGCTCATTTTCAACATATGAAGCAATTTTCAAAGTTGAATCATTAAAATTTAATTTTTTATTGTTGCAAGTAACACTGATGAATTCTGGCTGCAAATCACCAAGAGATTGTACAGTTTGATAGATTTTTTCGTTTGGAACACTGGCTGACGGTGGGAATACCTCGAAAGACAGATGTGGCTTAGTCAATACTTTGTCCATATCCTAACTCCCTTCGAACCTGCCGTGTTGCCTCAGTTAAATTCACCAAGCTAGCTTTTGTTTCACTTTCACCACGAGTCTTTAACCCGCAATCAGGATTTACCCAAATATTCTGTTGGGGAACCTTTGCCAAAATTTGATGCAATTCATTAATAATTTCAGTTTTTGCGGGTACTCTAGGCGAATGAATATCATACACTCCTGGACCAACAAGTGTTTTAAAATGTTGATCTTGTAGTTGCTGCAAAATCTCTAGATTAGAACGAGATGCTTCAAACGAAATGACATCTGCATCCATTTGATCAATCGCATGAATGATATCACCAAATTCACTGTAGCACATATGTGTATGAATTTGAGTTGTTGCCTGAACTTTGCTATGAACCAAACGAAAGGCAGGAATAGCCCAATTGAGATACTCGCTATTCCAGTCACTCTTACGTAAGGGAAGTTTCTCACGTAATGCGGCTTCATCAATCTGAATAATAGTAATTCCATGCTTTTCCAGATCTAAAACTTCAGCCTGAATTGCCCAAGCAATCTGCAGCGTTGATTCTTCTAAGGAAATATCCTCGCGAGGAAATGACCAATTCAAAATAGTCACTGGGCCTGTCAGCATACCCTTGACAGGTTTATCAGTAAGGCTTTGTGCATAGGCAGACCACTTAACTGTAATTGGCTCTTTACGGCTAACATCGCCCCAAATAATTGGTGGCTTGACAGCTCTTGTTCCATAGGATTGCACCCAACCATTTTTTGTAAAAAGATAGCCAGATAGATGCTGCCCAAAATATTCAACCATATCATTGCGTTCAAATTCACCATGGACCAGAACATCAAAACCAACATCTTCTTGCCATTTAATCCATTCCTGAATATGTTGCTTGATAAATTCATCATACTCGTCTTGGGTAATTTCACCTTTACGCAGTGCAACACGCGCATGTTTAACTGGCTTGGTCTGTGGAAAAGAACCAATTGTTGTTGTTGGTAAGAGTGGTAAATTCAGAGCGTTTTCTTGTTGTTTCTTCCGCTCCTCAAAATCAGGTTTACGGACAAAATCTGTTTCAGTTAATTTCTCAATCTGGTGGTGGAGTTCTAAGTTTTCTTCAACTCTGGGAGTTGCAAATAATTGCTGATTTTTTTGTAACAGATCCAACTGTTTATTTTGCTGTAATAAATTAAGTTCATTTAATTCAGTTAACTTTTCGTTTGCAAAAGCAAAATGTTTCTTAATATCTGGCTTGAACTGTTCAGTTGCAACTGTATAAGGAACATGTAACAGCGAACAAGAAGTTGACAAAACAAGTTTTTCAACTGGTAGCTCTTGCAATAAATTTAAAGTCTGCTGATAATTATTACGCCAAATATTCTTTCCATTGACGACTCCTGCAAACAAAACTTTATCTGCTGGAAAGCCTGACTCAACAAGTTTTTTGCTTTCTTTACCTTCAATGAAATCAAGACCAATTCCATCAAAGTCAAGGTTTAGCACTTGATGATAAATATCACGAATATCACCAAAATAAGTCTGAAGTAATATTTTGGCTGCACCCTTCTTAGAAAGCAGCTGCTGATAGAAGTCGCAAACCCATTGAATTTGACCATCTGTTAAATCATAAACAAGAGATGGTTCATCAATCTGGATCCATTCGGCACCGTTTGCAGCTAGATCGCTGAATAAATCAACGTAAGCAGTTAATAGATCTTGAGTAAAATCTTCGGCTGCTACAGTATCATCAAGTTCAGAAAGCTGCAAAAGTGTGAATGGCCCAATAATAGTAGGCCGAGTTGTTATTCCAAGCTCCTTTGCTTCAAGAAATTCATCTCTGATTTTCCCACCATGATAGCGAAAGGCAGTATTGTTGGTTAACTGTGGGACAAGATAATGATAATTGGTATTAAACCATTTTTTCATTGGCCATGCTTTGAAATCACCTGCAGACCCCTGATATCCACGAGCTAACGCAAAGTATTTGTCAAAGTCTGACAATGGCGCATTTGCGATTGCTGCTGGAAGTGCATTAAACAAAAAAGCAGTATCTAATAGATTATCATAAAAGGAAAAATCATTACTGGGAATTTGATCAATCCCCGCATTCTGCAATTCTAGCCAATGACGCTTGCGCAAATCCTTACCAATTTGTGTTAATTCTGTTGCAGTTATTTGTTTACGAAAATATTTCTCAGTTGCAAATTTCAGTTCACGTTGAGCTCCGATTCGAGGGAAACCAATAATTGTTGTTGTCATCTAAGAAGACTCCTTCATGTATTTATTGTTTCCTACTCTAACATGAAAAAAATTTTTTTAATAATTGTTTTTTTTAATCATTATATATAGGCATTACCTATAACGAAGATAGAAAAAATGATAATCCATATAATGAAACTTTTAATTAATCCTTAAACTTTACGTATTTTAAATTATAAGCTAAGATACTGAACAAGACTATTTAATCAAATGAGACCATAAGCAACCCTTTTCTAGACTCTAACTGCACTTTATTTGTGTCAATAATTATCAAATTAGTACTTTCTTATAGAATATACTTTTTAATTCCGTACATTACTCCATCTTCATCATTTGATAGTGTAACGAATTTCGCACACTTTTTTACGTCGATTGATGCATTCTCCATTGCAATTGGGGTTCCAACCGCCTTGAACATTTCAATATCATTTTGACCATCGCCAAAGGCCGCTAACTCCTCTTTTTTTAAATTCTTACTGGATTGAATATATGCGATTGCATTATTTTTAGTTGCATTAGAACTAGTTATCTCCAAGTAACTCTGTCCAGAAAATTTGGCACATATATTCAAAGATAATTCACTAATTACTTTCGCAATCTTTTTCAATTTTTCATTATCAAAACAAATAATCATTATCTTATAAATTGAATTGTTTCTTAAATTTTCCTTACTGATACTTTTTAGTAATTCAGGTTGAAATCCAGTCAGGTTAGATTCATAATGGGTTCCTTTATCAATTTGTGAGGTATACCATGCATTTCTTGTATACCAGCTAATTGATATCTCTGGATAATTAATAGTAATTAGATTTAGCATTTTATAAGCATCAGCATACTCAAGAGGTAATGAAAAAATTTTCTCCTTTTCACTTTGTTTCTTTTCAAAAATTAGACCTCCGTTAAATGATACCTGGGCATTTCTTAAAGCTAAGTTTTTAATAGCGAAATCCATTTCCATTGGTGCTCTAGCAGAAACCAACGTAACCGGAATTCTTGTTTCCCTTAAGAAATTAATAGTTGAGTAACTGATTCTTCCTTGAGAATTTAACAAAGTATTATCCATGTCAAGAAAAATATGCTTAATCATTATTATTCCTCCTTAGTTTTGATATATTTTACTTCAATAGTTTTTTTAAACCATTTTTTATATGCTTCGGACAATTTATTATCTGTAATAAGTACATCAATTTGAGAACAGTCAGCCAACTTGTAAGGTGATGATTGTTCTGAGTTAAACTTATACTGTTCAGCAATGACAATAACTTTTTTGGATCGCATAATGGCTTTTTTTAAAATAACCGCATCATCTTTATCAACTACATAAACACCCTCTTCACATACTCTTGATGTGCCGACAAAGATAGTATCGAATGTGAAAGAATCTAATTGTGTCAAAGTTTCTAGTGAGTGAGTATAACGATTGCCCTTATCTAATTGGCCACCAAGTAACTCAACTCGAGGAAGTGTGTTTTGAGATAAATTCAGTGCATTATCTATAGAATTTGTAATTACTGTTATGTTCTTCTTATTTAGAAGTTGGCACAATAACACAAGAGTTGTTGATGCTCCAATAAAATATAGTCTTCTAGGCATCACCATCTGCTCAGCAATAGCTGCCATACTTGACTTGATTGAGGATTGAACATGTGAGCGTGTACGATATCCAGGCACATCATTCAGATTATTATTCATTATTCCCCCATGAAAACGAACAGCTTGACCAGTTGAGGCCAATCTCAAAACATCTCTGCGCACAGTATCAAATGAAATTTTAAAATATTCCGCTAAATCTTTTGTGGTCAATTCATCTTTTTCATTTAGCATCTGTTTTATTATTAAAAGCCTGCTTGCTTGATTCATATTATTTTCACCTCAAAAGAATTTTATCATTTTTATTAAGTAAAAAGTCCTTTTCAAACAACCAAAAAATGACTTTTAAGTGTCTATAAGTATTTGATGATTGAAACAAAGATTTGTCATGTAACATTGTTTATCCTGCGTGGTTAATTTAAACTTAGCTAAGCAGCATCACAGTCCCTTTTCTAGCTATAAACAAGAACTTGTTGAACTGAAAGAAACAAAAAAGCCGCTCAAATCTTAGCAGCTTTTAATCTCAGCACAGTTATCTCTCTCATTTAGTGGAACAAGCATAAGGAGAATATTGTTAAATTTAATTTTATTTGGTGATTTTCTGATAGTCGTCATTGATTTTTGAACCATCATATCACCTTATCTTTCTCGTAAGTGACTTATATTGGTACTTTATTGCCGACTTAAGTCACATTACTTCTCGTGGTTTTTAGGATTATTTTTCTTTCCCCAATCAGCCATCATTTTTAAAATAGGAATTAAACTTTTACCCTTTTCATTAAGCCTGTACTCAACCTTAGGTGGAACCTGATCATATGATTTTCGTTCAATTAATTTGTCGGAATGCAATTCTTTAAGGATTTGACTTAACATTTTATGTGTAATAGAAGGCAGTTCTTTCTTTAATTCTCCATAACGAAGGACACCTTTACTAAATAATTTATATAGAATTAACCACTTCCAACGTCCACCAGCAACAGATAGTGTATAAGAGATAGAACAATTTCCCTCATCTTTGGACCATTTTTTCATAATACTCTCCTTTTCGATAGTATACTACTTTAAAGTGCATACTTACTTTTCTTGTTGCCAGTGTATATCATAATTGTAGTAAGAACAAGAAAGGTTGATTTTTGTATGTGGAAAATATATATTCTAGCACTAATTAGTTTCCTTATAGGTTCCTCGCAATTTGTTACATCAGGGTTTTTAGATCAAATAGCTGTTTCAATGAGGATATCAGTTGCCTCTGCTGGCCAATTTACAACAGTTTACGCCTTAGTATATGCGATTGTTACACCAATAATTGTATCTTTAACAGCTAAAATTGATAGAAAGAAAATAATCATGTGTTCATTTGCCATTTTTATACTTGGAAATACTCTTTCCTATTTTGCTTCAAGTGTTGTCTTATTTACAATTTCTAGAATAATCGTTGCGTTGGGAGCAGGAATATCTGTTGTCATAATTCTAAGCATTGCTAGTCAAATTGCACCATTCGGCAAAAAAGCAAGTTCAATAGCAATAGTTACGATTGGTTTTACAATTGCTCTAATTATTGGAATTCCCATAGGTCGGTTGTTGTCAACTTCATTTGGATGGCAGAGCGTTTTTTTAGATATCTCACTATTAAGTATAATTGCAATTTTTATAATATATTTTTTTATACCCAAGGTTGAAAATGATCAAAACACATCCATAAAAGAACAGCTCAAGTTGTTTAAAAATCCCAAAGTAATAATCGGATTATTGATCACCCTTTTTTGGCTTAGTGGGTATGCCTTAGTATATGTGTATATATCTCCCTTTTTAACACAGGGATTAAAGCTTCACAGTAATTTGGTGGTATCAGCTCTTTTTGCATTTGGCATTGCCTGTTTAGTTGGATCAAAAATAGGCGGATACTGTGCCGACAAATATGGAGTAATAAATACCTTACTGGTGAGTATGATTTGTGATATTGTTGCGCTCTCATTCCTGACCATCTTTACAAATTCCACATTATGCATTTTTATTTTCCTCTTTTTTTGGTCGGCTGCTGTGTGGAGTGTACAACCTGCGCAATTGTCCAACTTAGCATCACTAGTTCCGTCACAATCAAGTATGATACTTGGATTAAATCAATCTGTTAGCCAAATATCTATGGCTGTGGGGTCCGTTTTAGGTGGTACTATAATTTCATTTTTTCCAATGCTTTCTCTGGCATGGATAGGAAATATCGGGGTGTTAATTTCTATTATTTTAGTTATTTTTTTAAAAAAGAAAAATTTATGATTTATTATATGAAAGCATTTTCTGCATTGTTTATCTACTTTTTGGCAAAACTGAAAATCTGTAGTGCTCCCTCGAAATTGAGGTACGCTCCTTTGTCCTAGGGCTTTTGTTCTGCTTGCAATTGTGCATAGCGTTCATATCTCTTTATTTTGGCATCAATTGCTACCATTGACTTTTTGAGTTTTTCCTCTTGCTTTATAATGCTTTCTTTGTGTTCTAAAAGCATCTGTCGACGAGCAGGAATTGTTTCAGTCTTGAATCTCATCTGTGAGAATTGTTTGATTTTACTGATGGGCATCCCAGTTTGCCTAATATTCAACAAAAAAGTCAACCATTCAATATCTTGTTCAGTATAGACGCGATATCCCCTTGAATCACGCTTAACTTCTGGAATTACCTTTTCTTTTTCATAGTAACGCAATGTGTATTTACTGAGTCCAGTTAATTGACTAGTTTCGTTGATTGAATAATTCATAAAAATCTCCTTGCATTATAGCGCACTCTAAGCGGTATGATAAATTCACAATATTTTTTGGCCCTAGGATAACTCAATTTATATTGTAGCGTGCCAACAATAAGAAGGGAAGATACAGATTGAATACTATGAAACACTTTAACTATTTACGCGTATTTATATATATAGGCGGACTGAATATCTTAGCATTGGGAACAGTTCTTTTTACTTGTGGTAAATTAGGTGTTAGTGCCTTAGTATCCGTGCCACAAGTTCTATCGCTGTTTTTACCGTTTACTTTAGGTCAAGCCACTACACTAACTTTTATTATTTTTGTCTTAACTGAGCTTTGTCTGCAATGGAGAATTGAATGGCAGATAGTTTCTCAATTATTTGTGGCATTCGTATTTGGTTGGATTGTTGATTTCTATGGCCTAAGAATCGGAATTGAAAAAATTATTTTGCAAGCTTTGTGGGAACAAATTCTAGTTACCCTGCTAGCGATTATCTTCACTTCACTGGGAGTTTTTATGATGATTAAAGCCAACTTCATTTTGAACCCACCAGATGGCATCGTTAATGTATTCTGTAAGAAATTGAAATATTCATTTGGAAAAACTAAATTTGGGTTTGATTTAACGATGATTATCATTTCAGTTGGATTGAGTTTAATCTTTATTAATCACATTACTGCAATTGGAATCGGGACAATTCTAGCTGTACTGCTGGTTGGTCCATTGGTAAATCTATGGGAACATCTTTTAATAAACAAAAGGAAGTCGCTGAGCGAAGATATTGACTAAAAGCTGCTAACTAAATAGGTTTGTATTTTCTCAGATGTACACATCCTGCGATAATTTGGCTAACTAGGCCGACTGCACAAACACCTAACCAACCGAAATATTGAAAACTAAATGCACCTAACCATGAACCTAAAGCACCACCTAAAAAATAAGATACCATGTAAACAGATGTTACCCGATTTCGCACTTGATCACCCAACTGATGGATTCGAGCTTGATTGCTGACGTTGTTAGATTGTACACCTAAGTCTAATAAAATAACACCAAGAATAAGTCCCCATAGTTGAAATCCCCAAAGACTAAATACTATATAAGCCGCTATAGTGATAAGGATATTGAGCCCAATTGTAAACCTTGTTCCTTTCTTATCTGAAAGTTTGCCTGCAGTTTTAGAAAAAAGAGCACCCACTATACCGACCAAACCAAATAATCCAGTTGCATCACTTCCTAAGTGATAGTGTTGACCTTGAAGTAAAAATGTGAGTGCAGTCCAAAATGAACTAAATGCTAAGAAACTCATGGCTCCAACAATAGCAGATGTTCTTAAAACCGAAAAACGTTTGATTAAAGATACCATTGACGTTAATGATGCACTGTATTTTACGCTTGAATCTCCATAATTTTTTGGAAGTGAAAAGCGAAGCCCAATCCAAAGAAGAAACATTAAACAAGCTGCAATAAAATACATGTTTTTCCATACCGTGTATTTACCAACAAAGCCACTGACTACACGCGAAAGTAGGATTCCAATCAATAATCCTCCAATCAAGCTACCAATTATCTTACCTCTTTCGTTTGGCTTACTCAGTTGTACGGCAAGAGGTATTAGAAGTTGCGGTACTACAGAACAAAAACCAATTCCAAAAGATGCGATAAGTGCAATTAATATAGTAGGTGAAAAAAATAGTAATAACAGAAAGAAGGCAGCACCCAGCAGCATCGTAAGAATTAATTTTCGCTTTTCTATAATATCTGCTAACGGTAAAATCATTAGCAATCCTAAAGCATAGCCAACCTGTGTTAGAGTAGCTAGTAAACTTGAATAACCCTTTGATACATGATAGTATTGCGCAATCTGAGCCAATAAAGGTTGAATATAATATATATTTGCCACTATTAATGCACCTGAAATTGTCATAATTAAAAATAAATGCTTATTTAAAACTGTCGAATTACTGTTGTTTTTTTTGTTCTTTATTTCCATTACTTTTTAACCTCATCTCTGAATTATACTTTGCATAAGTACTATTCATAGTATATTCTGAGTTACATGTCTCTACTAGATAGGCATTTATAGTAGTATAAATACTACCTGCTTATGTTTTGTATTACCCCTGTTATTTTTATTTTCAAAAAGGAGATTGTTTAAGGTGACAAAATTTATATCTAGATATCAAGAACTTAGTGACTTTCTAAAAACACGCAGAGCTAAAATTTCTCCTGCACAAGTTGGTCTCCCCGTGGGTTCTCACCGGAGGACACCTGGTTTAAGGCGTGAAGAAGTTGCATCTCTCGCAGGGATTGGTATTACATGGTACACGTGGTTAGAACAAGGACGGGAAATACAAGTTTCAGCACAGGTTTTAGAAAGTTTGCGCCGTGTGCTAATGTTGAATGCAGAAGAAACGCGTCATTTGTACACTCTTGCCCATCAAGTTGCTCCCATGGACATTCCCGCACAACAACAGACTGTCAGTCCTATGCTGCAAAGAATGTTGGATAGCTTAGCACACTCTCCTGCACTAATTCTTGATACTCGCTGGAATCTTGTCGCTTGGAATAATGCTGCAAGAATCGTTTTGATCGACTTTGATACGATTAAGGCTGAAGACAGAAATTGTGTGTGGTTAATGTTTACAAACTCCGAGTACAAAAAAAGATTTACTGAATGGGATAAGCAGGCTCAAGGACTAGTTGCCCGCTTTCGAGCAGAATGCAGTAAATATATCGAAGATCCTTGGGTAATTGAATTTGTAGAGAAGTTAAAAAGAAAAAGTCCTGATTTTACCAAATGGTGGTCAATGCATAATGTTGAACATGAGGAAGGAAACTACAAAACTTTTAATCATCCTAAAGCGGGAAAACTAATATTTGAACATACCAGTTTTTTTGTGGCAGACAACATGAATCTTAAACTATTCATTAACGCCCCTGCACCTAACACGGATACGGAAGATAAAATAAAGAATTTGCTAAGTTCACTATAGATTTATCATGAAAAAATAAAAAAGTCACTCCTTTTATAACACAGGCCACCAGTTGTTTCCAATCCTTGTGGATACCCGTTATTTTGGAGTGATTTTTTATATCTAGATAAGCATAAAAACAAGTTGCTACGATTATATCTTTTAGTTATCGTAATTATTAGCCTTAGCGATGTGTCAATTCTAAAAGACTTTACAATTCTACATGTTACTATTTTCTCAATATTCAAAAGATGAAAAAATAAACAAATTAGTGTGCCTTTTTTAAAAATAACTTGTATACAGAAGTGAAAAATAGAAAAGCTGTTAAAATGCATACACCATTTATAAACATATTACTATCTAATGTTTGAGTAAATATAGCCTTTAAAAATAAGAAAATTTCTAAAATAAGCATTACACCCGTTAAAAACAAGACTGTTGACCAAATTATTTTTTTCATGTTATCTCCTTAATCTCATTCTTTGTAAGCATTAATTTGAATAAAAATACCATAGTTACAATTTCTATAGACGTCTATCATCCCTTCACCCTACTCAACCAAATTTTATTGATATAATGCTATTTTTCTAGTAGCGTTTCTATAGTCAGTTGGTTTTTTTTGTACAATTTTTTTAAATTGCCTTATAAAGTATGTATCATAAGAAAAACCTGTGGAATATGCTATCTCGTTCAAACTAAGACCGGTATGTGTTAATAACTCCTTAGACATTTTTATCCTATATAAGAGCAGATATTTCATTGCCGTACAACCATATTTTTCTCGGAATTTTCGATTTAATGACTCTCGATTCAAAAAGGAATGTGCCATCAAATCATCCAATGTTATTTTATTTACATAATTCAGATGAATATAATTTAGTGCCCTGTTAAATGGTGTGTTCTTGCTTGATTTTTCTAATTCATCTACCATTGACAGCAATTCTATTAAATATTTTTTTATACGACAAACCCAAAATTCATCACTTTGAATTGCAATCTCACTTCCAGCAACAAAAAATTTTTCAATAATTTTCGGATAAATTCGGTTATTAAGTTGATAGGAACCAGTCCTCGATAAATAATTATCCCGTTCAAAAAGTTTCATTCCAACTTTAATACTTGGGCTTTTTGATGATAGATACTTATTTTCAGAAGTTCTAAGCGTACATAAAAAGGCCGCATCGAATTTTATAGTTGGAGCAACCACACGCTGTTGTTTGGTTATAGTCAGTTGATCCTGATCTGTAAAACATAAAAGACATGGTGCTTTAATTTTTACAGAAATCCCATTCAATATTCCACTGAAAAAACCTGAAGTAAGTAATGTAATAGTATAACTATTTTTATACGGAATTTCTTCCAACTGACTATCAGCGATAAAATCAATATTAACAATTCTGTCTTTAAAATGATCTTGTTGTGGCATTTCTAATTTCTCCTACAAATAGTATAGTTATCATCTTCATATAACACATTATATCACATAATTTTATAAGCTATACTTTTGGTGTAGTCAGTTACTGTATTTAAAAATAATATGGAGGTAATTAATATGACAGTTACAGTCGCAATAAATGGTTTTGGAAGAATTGGCAGGTTAGCTTTTCGAAGAATACAGGAAGTTAAAGGCATCGAAGTTCTAGCAATAAACGATTTAACTGATGTAAAAATGTTAGCGAATCTATTGAAATTTGATACGACCCAAGGAAAATTTAATGGTACTGTTTATGCAAAAGATCGTAAAATATTTGTTAATGAGCACCCTGTTGAGGTCTTTTCAAATCCAGATCCTTCAAAATTACCATGGAAGAAGTTAGGAGTTGACATTGTCCTTGAATGCACAGGTTTCTTTACTTCTAAGGAAAAAGCAAAAGCGCATTTGGAAGCTGGTGCAAAAAAAGTTTTAATTTCGGCATTTGCAGGAAATGATGTGCCAACCATTGTTTTTAACACTAATCATAAAACACTAACTGGGAATGAAAAGATTATTTCCGGTGCATCTTGTACGACGAATTCTCTAGCACCTATGGCTCAAGTTTTGAATAAGAATTTCGGTATTGTAGAAGGTTTAATGACTACTATTCATGCTTATACAGGAGATCAAATGACTCTTGACGGTCCTCATCGCAATGGTGATTATCGTCGCGCAAGAGCAGCAGCTGAAAACATTGTTCCAACTTCAACTGGAGCTGCAAAAGCAATTGGACAAGTAATCCCAGAATTAAGTGGGAAACTTGATGGTGTTTCTCAAAGAGTTCCAGTTAAAGCAGGTTCACTCACAGAGTTATATACAGTTCTTGAAAAAAATACATCCCTAGCAGAGCTTAATCATGTGATGAAATTAGCTGCTAATGAATCTTTCGGGTACAATACAGATCCAATAGTATCCACAGATATTATTGGGATGACTTATGGTTCTTTATTTGATGAGACACAAACAAAAATAATGGAAGTTAATGGTAAACAGTTAGTAAAAACTGTTGCTTGGTACGATAATGAGATGTCATACACTTCTCAATTAGTTAGAACTTTAAAATATTTTGCACAATTATAAAATTAAGATATTGTAACTACTATAACTACTAATAGTAATGCAAAAAGACTAGAACATCGCTCATATGTTCTAGTCTTCTTGGTTAAGGAGTACCTGTTTCACTCTTTGAAGCTTTAAGTAATTAAAAAGCAACTCTTAAGAACTGAGTTGCAATTAACTTACTACACTATTTTCGATTATATTTAATTTAAATTACTAAGTCAACTCGCCATAATCAATTAAGTTTCTTTCTACGTGATTTTCAATAATCAGGCTTCCAGTTGAAATAATACCATTTTCAGCTTTAATATCAATGTCACCTATTTCCTGTGTGTTTGTAACTATCACAAGAACTATAGTGTCGTACCCCTCATTTTTAATGCTATTAATATCGAAGGTTTCAAGCAGTTGTCCTTTTTTAATATGCTGTCTATTCTCAATTAGTGATTTGAAATATTTTCCTTTCAAATTAACTGTGTCAAGCCCAATATGAATCAATAACTCTAAACCACTATTTGAGCGTAGTCCAATTGCATGTTTGGTTGGAAAAACCGAAATAACCATTCCATCAAACGGCGCATAAATTTCTCCTTTCGAAGGAATAATGGCAATCCCTGGTCCCATCAACTCTTTAGAAAAAACTTGATCATTAACATTGGCCAAAGCTTCAATAGTTCCATCTACAGGTGCTTCAACTACAGTACTCTCTTTTTCTGACAGTGATGAATCATGCTCATCAGATTTAACACTAGGTACAAGAAGTAAAGTTAGTACTAAGGCGACTGTGAAGGCAACAATCAGTGAAAATAAGAACCCTATAAACTCCGAATTAATTCCGTGAGGGCCAATAAACATTGGAATACCAAATATTCCGCCAGATGCAAATCCACCATACATTTTTGAGGAATAAAATCCCGCAATTGCTCCACCAAAGGCTGATCCAATAGAAGCCATAATAAATGATTTTTTATGTGGAATAGTTACACCATAAATAATAGGTTCTGTAATTCCCAAAAATCCTGAAATAACTGCAGTAATCCCTAATTCCTTGAATTTAGCGTCTTTAGCTTTGATTGTCATTGCTAAGGCTGCACCAACTTGTCCAAAAACAGTACAATACAACATTGCATTAATTGGATCAAAACCTTTGGTAGCGATATTATTCAAAAAAATCGGAATAAATGCCCAATGTAACCCAAGCAATACAGCCATTTGCCATATACCTGCAAGAACAAAACCAGCAAGTGTTGGAACCAATTTATATAATGCTAAAACCGCGGTCGCTAGTCCAGTACTCAATATGCTTGTAATTGGTCCAACAACCAAAAATGTTACAGGAACAACAATTACTAAACATAACAATGGAACAAATATTCCCTTTAAAGACTGTGGAATTACACGATTTAAAAATTTTTCAACTAATGAAAGGAAAAAAACTGCTGCAATAATTGGTATTAAAGTTTGCACATAACTCATTAATACAACTGGTATTCCCATAAAATATAATGTTTTTCCAGCATTATATGCGGAAATCATATCAGGATATACTAATGCTGCCCCAATTACAGCACCCATATATTGATTAGTTTTAAAAACTTTCGCAGCTGAAAATCCAAGCAAAATTGGTAAGAAGTAAAATAACGCATCAGCTGCCGCATAAAGTATCATATAAGTTCCAGAGCTGCTTGATAAGATATGAGTAAGTGTTAGTAACACCAAAAAGCCTTTTAAAATTCCAGCTGCCGCTAATGGTCCAAGAATTGGGGTGAATAGTGCGGATAACATCTGTACCGCAGCGTTCCCAAGAGAAGTTTTTCCCTTATTGTCTTGACTGATCATCTCTGCTGACTCGTTATCTAACTTAGGAATAATTTTATTATAGATTTGCTCAACTTTATCCCCAATAACTACTTGATACTGTCCTCCACTTTGTACAACTGTTAAAACATCATTTAAATTTTTTATTTCATCAGTCTTTGCTATTGATTCATCTTTCAATTTAAATCTTAACCGTGTTACACAATGAATTAAACTATTTATGTTTTCTTTGCCACCGACCTTATCCAAAATCTGGTTAGCAAGTTCTTGATCTTTCATGGTTATTCCTCCTTATCCAATACTATTACCGAGTCTGCCTCTGCATGACTCATCCGCAATATAGTTTTATCTGAATATTCAAGCGGATGAACGGTTTTTTCATCAAGATAAAATACTTGTGCATGACTGTTCTCCTTTTTCAAACCAAGTTTCGCGACATCAATGACCGTATTTGTTGGCAAATAAATTATATAGCGCTTCTTTTTGATATCTACTCCTACACGGATACTCATTTCGCCCTTTAAAGAAATATCCACTGGGTCAATGCCATTTGTAAATAAAGATGAAATAATTGTTTTCAAATAAGTAATATCATTTGCGCCATCAAAATGAAGTGCATCACGCCAGTCAAATGGAATGTCGAAACCTTCACCTTCTACAATTCCAAATTTATATCCCGAACGATGCCAACTCCAAATACCATGTGCTCCATATGTTATTCCAGCTCCTGCACCAGACAATACCGAACTCCATGAAGCTTGACGAACATCACGTGCACTATAGCGTCCATAAATATTGCGACTGTAACTGATTTGTTCATAACATGGTTCAGTATTAATAATTGGTCGAGTAAAACCTTTCTTTCTTAATTCAAGCGGAATTGTATAGGCAGTTTTTTGACCTGTAAGATTATGCCCCGATTGATAGCTAAAAAAGTCAATTCCGCTTAAAAATTGCTCTGGTATCTCTGCTAAGCGACCTTTTATATGAAATGAATATAATGCATCTGGATCATGTCGTTTAGCAACTTGAAGTACTTTTTCATAGTAACTGATAGTTTTTGCTGTTGAGAAATCAGTGTCACCGCTTACAAAATAAACCGGATTAAATCTTTTGAATTTTTCAGTTACAAAACTAACATAATTTTCGAGCTCTCCATACACAAAATGATTATTAATTGCTATATCATTTGCCCATGTTCCTGGAACATAATTAGACCAAAGTAAGACTAATGCCGGGACCATGTTGTGTTCGCGTACCATTTGCAGCATTTTTTCAGCACGGTCAAAATATTCTGGATTAAGCCTGCTGTAATCGAAAGAATATCGATTCTTATTATGAGTGATTGGGAATGGTAGTAATTCAAATGGTGCTGCACTCGCATCCCATTGACTCAAAATATTAATTTGTATTACATTAAATCCTTGATTCGCGCGGTAATCAAGATAATACTGCCATTCATCTAATGTAATATTTGTAAACGCACTCCAACATGTATCAGCCAAGTAAAAAAAAGGTTTGTCATTCTCATAGAATTGATCCTGTTTAATTGAGAGCACGTTGCCACCTCCTTATTTAATTAATTTATCATTTAAAAACTAAACTAGTAAAGCAACAGATAATCATATATGATATTTTAGTTTCTTTTACCATCCATAGATTAGCATGTCATTTTAGTATAGTCAACCTTAATTTTCTAAATTAAGACTAAAATAAAAAAACAGGGTTTTGTAATGCAAAACCTGCTCAAACAAATTACTGTTAATTTTAATTATACTGATTCCCGCTTCATCAATGTTGTTGCAACTAAAGTCTTTTGCGGATTCCATTTATCAGTGCCCAACTGTCCTTGAAGTTGTGTCAAAGCTTGACGAGCAATTTGATCAATTGGTACATGGATTGTCGACAATTCAGGTGAGATAAGTGTTCCTTCGAAAATATCATCGAAACCCATTACAGCAAGATCTTCTGGCACACGGATTCCTTCTTTTTGAGCTGCTTTAATTAATCTAATTGCAATATAGTCATCCTCACAAAAAATAGCATCTGGTAAAGGACTTCCAAGTTTCCTCAAATCTAATCCTTTTGGGTCAAGATTGGTTGGAGAAATAAAGTAGAAATGATCATTTGCTACTTTGATACCCGCGTTACCTAAAACTTCACGAAACCCTCTACGACGTTCATTAAAATTTGACATCAAGTTTTCAGAAGCAAAGTACCCAATGTTTTGATATCCTTTTTCTATTATATAATTTCCGGCAAGTTGCGCACCCTGATAGTTATCCATTGTTACAAAATCCGCAACAACATCTTCAAAATAAGTATCCAAGAAAACTGCCTTTGGCACATGTTGTTTAATTAGCAATAGTTGTTTTTTAGTCAGATCTGTGCCCAATACTAAAACACCACTTGAGAAAACCGTATCGTTCAGCCTATTGGCCAAATTATCAGCTGAAATTGTCACTGTTTTCAGTGTTCCATTCAAACGACTTGTATCTAAAGACAATGCTGAAATCAGACTGTTAAAAAACGGAAGGCTGCGATAATCATCTTGAACTACACCGCTACTGGTTACTACAAGGAAAGTAACCTCTCCAATTCCTTGAGAGATATCCTTATGGCTTTTACGTAAGGGAGTGTATCCTTGTTCCGAAATAATTCTTAAAATTTTTTGTCGTGTTTCTTCACTGATACCGTCCTTACCATTAATCGCAAGCGATACAGCTGACTTAGACACATTCGCAATTTTAGCAATATCACTCATTTTAAGTGTCATGGTTCTCCTCCTTTTTAGTTCAACTAGAATAATACTAAATTAAGAGAGATTTTGCAAATTAGTTGCTTTTTTTCTTATAAACTAATAAACTAGTTTTTGTAAATAAAGAATTTTAGTTTAGAAAGGTGATTTAATATGTCAAAAAAAATAACTCTTGGCTTCGCCCCAACTCGTCGCAATATTTTCTCTGCAGATGCAGCAATCAAGTTTGCGAACTTAACTCGTAATAAGCTCAACGAATTAGAGATTAACTATGTCGATATTAATGATATTAACGCTGATGGGTTACTCTATGATGATGATGGAATGCACAAAATAGCCAAAAAATTTAAAAACGCTGAAATTGATGGGCTATTTTTAGCGAATGAAAATTTTGGTACAGAATATGAATGCGCTCGCTTAGCAAAAGAATTTGATATTCCAGTACTATTATGGGGTCCCAAAGATGAAGCACCTACTGCAGATGGTTCACGGTTGCGTGATACACAATGCGGTTTATTTGCAATTGGTAAAGTTCTACGTCGTTTTCAAGTTCCTTTTACTTATTTAGTTAATGTCGATCTTGAAGATCCTGAATTTAAACAAGGAATTTGTGATTTCATAAAGGTCTGCAACATTGTTAAAACTTTTAAAAATACGAGAATTTTACAAATTGGACCACGTCCGTTTGACTTTTGGTCAACAATGATAAATGAAGGTGAATTACTTGAAAAATTCAATATTTCTCTATCACCGATTCCATTAACAGAGCTTGTCCAAGAAATCAAACACTTGCAGGCTACGAATGATCCTACAATTACCAATGTCATTGAAAAATTGCAATCCCTAGCTAAAATCGAGATTACTACAGAAAATCTGAGAATGGTTGCTACTTTAAAAGTCGCACTAACCAATAAAATGCATGAATACGGCTGTAATGCAGGAGCAATCCAGTGTTGGACAGCATTACAAGATGAAATAGGTATCTTACCCTATGCTTCTGAATCACTTTTGCAAGATGAGGGAACTCCTGTTACTTGTGAGACTGATATTCACGGAGTAATTTCTGAATTATTGATTGAAGCTGCTACATTAGGTGATGAGAAAGCTATTTTTGCTGATGTTAATTGCAGACATCCGGAAGAAAAAAATGGAGAGTTGCTCCAACATTTAGGTGTTTTCCCATTTTCAACGGCAAAAAATCAACCCGTTCTTCCCAAATCGCATTTTGTATTTGATTACCCTGGTTCTGTAGCATTCGAAGCTAAAGATGGAAACTATACTTTATGTCGTTTTGATGGTGATAATGGACAATATTCTCTGCTTCTTGGAAATGCTCAAACCTGTGCAGGTCCCTATGAACAAGGAACTTATCTATGGTTAAAATTTGCTAATTTAAATCGTTTTGAAACTAAACTAGTTTACGGGCCGTATATCCATCATATTGCAGCAGTAAGAGCAGATGTAGTCCCAGTCTTATATGAAGCATGTAAATATTTAGATATCACACCAGATTTTTACGATCCGATTGAAGAAGACATTCAAGCTTACTTGCGTGGCGATATTAACAGTATTGTAAAAGAACTTTAAGGAGGTCATTATCTTGGATACAAAAACATTAGAACTTAAAGCCGCTCAAATGCGTTTAGCTACTTGGAAAATGATTTTTAAAGCAGGAACGGGACATACTGGCTCGGATTTATCATGTGCGGATATTTTAGTAGCTCTTTATTATTCAGTACTTAAGCAAACACCGGCAACTTTCGCCGATCCTACACGTGATCGTTACATTCAATCAAAAGGTCACGCAGTTGAAATTCTTTATAATGTACTTGCTGATCGTGGATATTTTTCAAAAAAAGAACTTGCAACATATTCACAATTTAATTCACCATATATTGGACATCCAACTAATCATATCAATGGTATTGAACAAAATACTGGTTCTCTCGGCCATGGTCTAGGTTTATCTGCGGGTATTGCTTTAGCTGCTAAACTCGATCAAAGTGATTACCATGTTTATACGTTAATGGGAGATGGAGAACAAGCTGAAGGTTCTGTTTGGGAAGCAGCTATGTTTGCCAGCAACTATCATCTTGATAATCTTACTGCAATTATTGATCATAACGGATTACAGATTTCAGGTCCAACAACCAAGGTAATGAATTCAGAATCACTTGCTGCAAAATACGAAGCATTTGGGTTTGATGTTATCGAAATTAATGGCAATGATATAAGTGAGCTGGTAAAGACACTTAAAATCCCAAATATTGCCGGCAAACCACGTTTGATACTAGCAGATACAATTAAAGGATATGGGATAAGTTTTGCTGAAAATAAACCCGAATGGCATCATAAGGTTCCCACTGATGAACAATATCAACAAGGTGTTCAAGAATTACAAACCATAATAGGAGGTTTGAAAAATGAGTGAGCAGATGAAAATTGGTGACGCAATAGTTGCCCAATTAACAAAGGAAGCAGAAAAAGATCAAAATATTCTGGCAGTAACTAGCGACTCACGTGGTTCTGCTTCACTATCTCCTTATA
Source organism: Liquorilactobacillus sp. (assembly GCF_047719775.1). Taxonomy (NCBI): domain Bacteria; kingdom Bacillati; phylum Bacillota; class Bacilli; order Lactobacillales; family Lactobacillaceae; genus Liquorilactobacillus; species Liquorilactobacillus sp. The sequence goes on along the minus strand of NZ_JBDNTS010000014.1, from coordinate 50,553 downwards.
TTGAAGAACATCAGAAACAATTAGTAGAGGTAGGGATTGCAGAACAAAATTCAGTTACCATTTCTGGGGGACTAGCCCACTCTGGTAAACGTCCTTTCGTTTTTGCCCCAGCAGCATTTTTAACAATGCGTAGTATTGAACAGGTTAAAATTGATGTTGCTTATTCTAATAATAATGTTAAATTAATTGGTATTTCTGGGGGGAACTCTTACAGTAATTTAGGAGCAAGCCATCACTCGTTGCAGGATCTTGCAATTACTCGTGCAATTCCAAATTTAGAAGTGTATACTCCTGCTGATCAATATCAAGCAAGTGGTTTAATTAAATATCTTGCAGTTTCAAACCGCCCTGCCTATGTCAGAATTGGTAAAATTGCCCTCCCTAACATTTATCAAGATTCTGCAAGTGCATTTGTTAAACCAGGTCAAGCGAATATTGTTATTAATTTTGGTACAGATGCAGCATTAATCAGTTCTGGAGAAACTTTGCATATCGCAGTCGAAACTGCCATATTATTAAAAAGCCAAGGAATAAATATCAAAGTGGTCGACTTAGTTAGTATCAAACCTCTTGATACTAATTTACTAAATCTTTTAGCTGATCAAACAGAGTTAATTGTTACTCTTGAAGAACACAGCAAATATGGCGGCCTAGGATCAGCAGTTGCTGAAGCCTTAGCAGTACGTGGTGATACAAAAATTCAAATTGTCGCTTTTCCTGATGAGCCTATAATTGCTGGTCCTCAGCCAGAAGTTTTCAAATACTATGGTATGGATGCTGCTACTTTGAATCAGAAAATTGCTGGATGGCTAAAATAGGTGGTGAAAAAATGACTGAATTAACATTGGCAATTGACCAGAGTACCCAAGGAACAAAAGTATTGCTCATAAATCCAGATGGTACAATTGCATATAAGGTTACTAAAGGACACCGACAAATTATTAGTCCTCACGGCTGGATCAGTCACGATTTAATCGAAATTAAAAATAATCTCAAAACACTGATTCATACTGCTTTAAGCCATACGGCTGATAAGATCGTGGCAGTGGCAATCAGTAATCAACGTGAAACTGCTGCTGCATGGGATAAAACAACAGCAGAACCTTTGGCATTAGCTGTCGTTTGGCAGGATAATCGAGCTGTTTCGCTCACTGAATCTATTGTATTAAAAGAACATGCTCACCTAATTAAGCAAAAAACTGGATTACCACTCTCACCCTATTTTACCGCTGCTAAATTTGAATGGATGCAACTTTATGAACCTGCTGTTCGCGATGCACTTACTGCTGATAATCTGTGTTTTGGAACTATTGATAGCCGGTTACTGTATATTTTAAGCGGTGGCATTTATAAAACAGAACCGAGTAATGCCTGCCGAACCTTGTTGATGAACTTGGACACTGGTAATTGGGATCCAGAATTATGTACTTTATTTGGAATTAATATCAATAATTTGCCACAAATTGTTGATTCAGATAGTATTTTTGGTGAAACCACCCTTTTTGGTGAACTATCTACACCAATCCCAATTATAAGTATATTGGGTGATTCTCAAGCAGCATTGTTCGCAGAAAATTGTTTGCAGGCTGGTCAAATTAAAATTACTTTTGGTACAGGCTCTTCAATTATGATGAATACTGGTGAGAAACAAATTCATATTGATGGTTTAAATACTTCAATTGCTTGGCGAAAAAATAAAAAAACAACTTATGCGTTGGAAGGAAACGTTAACTATTCCGGCTCATTAATTACATGGCTTAAAAATAACTTAAACATAATCAATGATCCGTCAGAAACCAACGCTATGGCAGAAGCTGCCAATCCCAATGATACTACATTTCTAATTCCAGCATTCAGTGGAATGGCTGCTCCATACAATTATCCACAACTCAAAGCTGCATTAGTTGGAATGTCTCAGTTGACTGGACGAAATGAAATTGTGCGTGCAGCTTTGAATGCAGTTATTTACCAAATTAATGATGTTATGAATTTAATGTACCAAGCATCTGCAAAAATTAGCTCCACCGTTCATGTGGATGGTGGAATGATTGCAAACCGTTACTTAATGCAACAGTTAGCTAATATTTCACAACAATCAGTTTTAATCTCTTCTATCCAAGAATTAAGCGGAGTTGGTGCAGCAATGAACGGTAAAAATAATCATGGATTAACTTTTCCACCCGAAAAAATATATACAGCTAATATCCACCAACAAGATGCAACTAAACAAGTTAAGTTATGGACATCTAATATTAAGCAGCTAATAAAATAAGGAGGTATTTAGAATATGACAAAATTTCCAAATAATTTTTTATGGGGTGGAGCAACTGCCGCCAACCAACTTGAAGGAGGTTGGCAAGAAAATAATCGTGGCCCTTCAATTGCGGATGCTTTACCTGGGGGCAAAAAAAGAATGCAGGTTATTAACCAACCAAATTTTGATTGGACTATTGATGAAAAAAAGTATAATTACCCGAACCATTTTGGAATTGATCATTATCATCGTTATAAAGAAGACATTACTTTATTTGCGGAAATGGGTTTTAAAGTTTATCGTTTTTCTGTTGCCTGGAGCCGCATTTTCCCACAAGGCGATGAAATACAACCTAATGAAGCCGGACTAAAATTTTACGATAACTTGATTGATGAATGCCTAAAAAATAATATTGAACCTCTGATTACACTTTCACACTACGAGATGCCACTTAATTTGGCAAAAAAATATGGTGGTTGGAAGAATAAACAGCTAATCAATTTTTTTGAACATTTTGTCCGGATTGTAGTTACTCGCTTCGGTTCAAAAGTCAGATATTTTTTGACGTTTAATGAAATTAATTCAGCTGCTCATTTTCCAGCACTAAGTCAAGGCTTAGTTCCAGAAAATGGTGCGACAAATAAAAAAAATATTTTTCAAGCTTGGCATAATCAATTCGTTGCTAGCTCAAAAGCAGTACAAATTGCACATAATTTTAATTCGCAAATTAAAGTTGGCTGTATGATTCTTTATGCAACGAGTTATGCTTATAATTCTAATCCAATTAATCAACTATCAAATTTGCATAATAATCAGAATTTCAATTTTTTCTGTGCTGATGTACAAATTCGTGGTGAGTATCCTTCATATAGTCACCGGTATTTGAAAGAAAATGGAGTTTCTGAAAATGATTTAGACAGAACAACTGATGAATTAGCTTTGCTGAAAGAATATCCAGTTGATTTTATCTCGTTTAGTTATTATATGTCTAGTGTAATTGATGCTACTGCTGCAACTAACGAAACTGTTGCAGGTAATTTATTAGGCGGAGTTAAAAATCCGTTCCTCAAAGCAAGTGATTGGGGCTGGCAAATTGATCCAACTGGATTACAAATTTCCCTTAATGAACTGTATGACCGGTATCATAAACCTCTTTTCATTGTTGAAAATGGTCTTGGTGCAAAAGATAAAGTTGAGACAAATGGAAAAATTTATGATGATTATCGTATCAATTATCTTAAATATCACATTCAAGCAATTAGTGCTGCTATTGAAGATGGTGTTGAAGTAATGGGTTATACTCCGTGGGGCTGTATCGACTTAGTCAGTGCATCAACAGGTGAGATGTCAAAGCGTTATGGCTTTATCTATGTTGATCTTGACGATAATGGTCATGGAACAGCTAAACGTTTACGTAAAAAATCATTTGCATGGTACAAAAAAGTCATTGAAACAAATGGTGCTGATTTAGATAATACCATAAATTATTAGAGTGCTTATCAGATTTTATTAATATCTACCATATGCAGAACTGGGAGCAGAATTATCTCCAATTCTGTTTTTTTGTTTTTTATAATTAGTCCTCATATTTTAAGCGTATAATCCTAGGTAATTAATGAGGTGGTTAAATCATGCAAATAAGTCTCTTTGAGAAAGACGATTCTAAAAAATTATTTGAATATCTCAACAGAGTTTCAATACAAACTAATAATTTAGGGTTAGAGCAGCAAGAACTACAATCTTCATTTGATTTGGAAAAAATTAAACATCTTAATGACAAATTACAAGCAAGTGTCGCCTTCGTTGCCCAAGATGATAAAGCGGCTAAAATTATTGGATTAGCGCAAATAAGTAGAAAACTAAGAATCAGGTATATGAATCAAGCCGAATTTGCTATCTCAGTTGATGAAGAATGCTGGGGACAACATATCGGCAGTAAATTAATTGAAGCTTGTATTGCTTGGGCTACCAAAAAGTGGGACATTGACGGCATATATCTGGAAGTATTGTCTGATAATCAAAGGGCAATTAATTTGTACAAAAAGTATGGATTTGAAATAGTAGGCAACTTACCTATTTTGTTAACGATTGATGGTCAAAATAAAGCTGGTAAGCTGATGTTTAAAAGTCTGAAAAAATAGTATTATTTGCGATATTTATAACAGCATTTTTGTACTTTTCAAAGAAATTAATTGGCCAATAATAATTATTATGTATACAAGTTCAGAATCCTTACTATACAAAACAATGCAGGCAAATTCAGTGGGTTTTCAATCAAATACCTAACTAAGTTGTACAATTGTCGGTTCATATCCGGTACTTTTGAGTATTTTAATAAGATCTGCATAAGAAAAAATAATGGTTGCAGTATTAACATTAGGATGGGCAGAAATTGCTGACAAGTTTTTCAAGTCAGCATCTAGCAGCACCCTTATTTTGTGTTCGCTATCGTTAGGCAGAGCCATTGGAGTCACCATACCTGACACAACATGTAGTATTTCTTCAAGTTCTGCTTCACTTGCAAAGCGCAATTTATTCCGGCTGGTACCTAATTGTGGTGCTAATAACTTAAAGTCAACCGGCTTATTAGTTGTTAGAAGTAAATAATATTGTTCATTTTTTTCCTTTTTTAGCAATAAATTCTTGACTTCTGGCAATCCCTTAGGAGCATGCGGATCATTCATTGTCCATAATGGTAGGTGCTCAATTCTTTGATAGTCAATTCTTAATTTTTTTAATAAATTAATAGCCTGTTCTTCAGTGGCGTATGACATGTTAAATCCCTCCTGTATTCCTAAAGTGGGCTCCATTAATATCATTGGCTAATGACTATATTGTCAATAATCTGACCAGCATCTGCATTAGTTAAATACTTAATGTTATTACTCATACCCACAATAGGTGCGCTGGCATCAACAGTGATGGTTGAAGCCGCCTCACCAGGGTGCTTCTGATCCATCTCTTCAAAAGTTGTAATGTTGTCTTGCGGTAAATCATTTGCGGCTACAAGTGTACTTGTTTTTTTATATGTAGTAGTTGTCCCCTGTCCAATTCGTACTAACTGGTTTTCATTAACAAATAGATACAAATAACCTACACTATCCCCGCTGGCAACAGCTTTTTGCGTTAACTGATAGCCCGCATTAGCTGCATTAACTTTTTGTGCAGCATAAGTTATATTCTGATTTAGTGATATTAGTGAATATGAACTCAATTTCTGAATTGCGGAACGCTCATAACTATTGTATCGATGTTGATACATATAACCATCTTCAATCATAATTTTTCCAGTATCACTTGAACTTGTCGTGGTTTCCGGCGCAATCCACGTTCCATTTAATTTATTTAATGAAATCTGGCTAGTTGCTTTTTTTGTACTTGTATCAGTAAAGGATTGACCACGTGCAATTATTATTGTTTGTTTAGTATCAGCATATTGAATGTTAATCGAATATAGATGATGTCCCTTGGCAACAAACGCTTCCGGAAGTGTCATTCCATTTATTTTTGTTTCTAAAAAAACTAAATCTGATAGTTTACTAATTCTAATATCTGAGCCTAGTTTTTTTAGCGCATCATTTACCTGTGAAACACTCATTAAATGAATGCTCTTTTGCGCACTTTTAATATAGTTTTTAAGCATATTTTGTTTCCACTTTTTTAATGACACTCGTCTATAATTGACCGAACTAGACATAAATTGTCCTTTAGAGGTAGTCCAACTAGAAAGTGCATCAGTTTTGGAAACCACAGAACTGGTTATCTGTTTTGATACACCTTGATTCTTTGTCTGCTTAGAACTGATTCCACGACTGAAAGTCCAAGTTTTTGATTTAGCTTGCAGTGTTTTATTTGTCGTTGTTTTAACGGTATCATCAACTACTTTCCCCTTTTTTTGAAGATTGCATCCTGAAACAACTACCATTAATAAAGCAATTATAAAAAGATTTAATTTACGCATAAAAATACCCCAATTCATATTTAATCAATTAATTATAGCATTTTAATAAATTACAAAAATAGACTATGTGTCCGTTTTCTAAATTCTCAATTGCTTCTTTATCCATACCTTGAGCACTTCTTTCTCAGGGAGCTGGGTCAAAAGTTAAATTTCCCCGACTTATATCACATTCCCTTTTCAACGCTTTAATTATTTTACATTTACCTACTAGCCCTTCAAATATACAGGAATCAAAATATCCTCAATTAACATCTCTATCATGTCTCGACTAATATTATTTTGTAGGAACATTTTGTAACGAAGCCACTCAAAAGGAAGTAATTTTACATCGTCAGGAATATCTTCTCTTACATCTTCTCCTCGGTTTCTTGCTCGCTCCAATATCCGATTTATCGCTCGTAAATCGATTTCTGAATTTTTGTCCATTAATCGTTGCATGGCCTCATTAGGTTGATCCCCAATTCCTATTAATAGACTTCTCAAAAATGTTTTCCCTAGTGTATCAATGCTAATAAGAAAACGATTCATTAATTGGAGCAGATCATCATGCATATTTTTACCAGTCAGAGCTACCTTGTCCACACTTCCTTTATTCTCAAGTTGAATTCTATCTTGAAATGCTGAAATAGCGAGTTCAAATGGTGTCTCCCACCGTCGATAAATTACAGACTTACTGGTTCCTGCAAGCTCGGCAATTTTTTGAAAAGTTACTCCTTCTATCCCTTCTTCATCAACAACCTCACGGACAACCTTATAGATAGCACTTTCTAATTCAATACCTCTACGTCTAACATTACCCATAAATAACACCTCTTTAAGATACTCTTAGTTTCTTATTGACATTTATTCTTCATAGAGTAATATAACATGTGTGGTATTAAGATACTACTTGTTTCTTATTAGGAGGATATATTCATGTCTAAAAATAATTCTTATATTCCAAAATCAGTTACTGTTACTGCTTGGATTTTAGTATTAGGTGCAATGGCTCCACTACTGGATTCTACAATGGTAAACATTGCGATTCATACACTTGTCAAAGATTTGAATAGTTCTGTTGAAATTGTTCAATGGACTATTACGGGATATGTGCTGGCGATTGGGGTTGCAGTTCCTTTCTCCAGCTGGTTACTGAATAAATTTGATGGTAAACTCGTTTTTTTGATGGGAGAAATTCTTTTTGCAGTCGGTTCCCTACTATCTGCACTCTCACCTAATATTAATTTCCTTATTGGTGCTAGATTGGTGCAGGGCTTTGCTGGTGGTCTCATAATGCCAATATTGACTACATTACTTGTCCAAACGGCTGGCCAAAAAGTAATGGGACAAATGATGGCAACGGTTGGTTTACCAATGATTCTTGGTCCACTCTTTGGTCCAATCCTTGGTGGAGTCATCATTAAATACCTCTCGTGGCATTGGATTTTTTGGATTAATATCCCGGTTGGCATTATCTCAATTATATTAATTATCTGGAAAATGCCACATTATCCGGCACAAAATAAAGCAGCAAAGATGGATTTGGTAGGGATAGTATTACTCGCAGCATCAACCACCGCTATCATATATGGAATTGTTAAAGCTTCCAGCACTGCAAACTTTTTAAACCAAAAAACATTAGTGTTTGTAAGTTTAGGTCTAATCTTACTGATTTTGTACATCATTTGGGCTTTGATAATAAAAGAAAGGGTTGTCTTACCACTGAAGTTATTTACACATAATTCCTTTAATGGATCTGCCATCGGTCTTTTTATTGCTGGAACAGTTTTAAATGGTGCAATGCTATTGCTACCGTTATTCTTTCAAGATATTCGTAACATGAGTGTCATGATGGCCGGACTGGCATTAATTCCACAAGGCCTCGGCATGTTAATTTCGCGCCCTCTCACGGGAAAATTAACTGATAGTATCGGTGCAAAATATGTTGTTATGGGAAGTCTCTTGATTACATTTGTTGGAACACTTCCATTTTATTGGATTGATGATACAACATCCTATTGGATTATTGCTGTAATTTTATTTATTCGCGGAATTGGTGCAGGAGGAATCTTCATGCCACTAATGGCAGATGCATACACTGGCATGGAAAATTCGCAAATTCCGGCTGCCTCAATTGGTTCTCGGATTATTCAAAATATTGGCAGCGCATTTGGATCTGCATTAATTACAACTTTGGTAACAGCTTATGCAAGCTCTAACATTACGTCTTTCAAACATAGTCTTGCAACCAATAAGTTTCATGGTAGTCCAGAATATATGAAAATGTTTTTGCAGCATCATCTAGAACTAATCAAAGTTCACTCATTTCAATATGGATTTATGGTCATTTCTATTGCTGCATTATTGATTGCTTTGCCTGCAATGCTGCTTACTAATAGAATGGGGAAAAAATAAATTTAATTTGAGTAAGAAAAGAAGTTGTGCCACAATTTTTGTTTTGGCGCAACTTCTTTTTGTGATATTAAAAACTAGTTCTTGAATTCCAGGAGTTCTATACCTTAAAATGGTGTATATATTGTTCTCTAAAAGGTAATTTAAACTTTAATGCATTTTCAAATTCACGAGAAATATCATACCTAATCCGCTTAAATTGTAGATTAATATCCCCTTTGTTGCCCACCTCTAACAATAGATATTCTGCACGCTTTTCTTTATACAAGTGCATAGGTTTGTCAAACGGAAGCCCAATAGAACCAACATTCAAAATCAAACGCTCGTCTGATTTGGTATAGTCATAGCTAAACGCATTATTATTTAAACAATTTAAATCAATATATCGCATTGTTGGATGATGGATATGTGCAAAAATAGCAATGTCCAAATTTCGACGTTTTTTCTCAAACAGTTTACTTAAATTGATACTTTCTGCCCTTACAGAGAGTGAATCTCCTCGATTGTCATCAGGTAAATTGTGTGAAAGTCCGATTTTTACGCCATTAATCCCTTTTTCAAAATGCAAAGGCCATTTTTCAACAACTTTGCAAACATCTGCAAGATTATCTAAATGTTCAATAACATAATTTTCAATGGTTTCAATTGAATTAGATAACTCAGAATTTTTAAAGAATGAATTAACAAGAAAGTCTTCCAAATTTCCTCTGATTCTTATACTGGGATTGATGTCCAAAAGTTTATTCCACACTGTTTGAACATCAGGACCTGGTCCAAAAATATCGCCTAAAAACCAATAATCATCTACATTTTCTTTTTTAGCATCTTCATAAATTGGTAACTCCTTTATTTTAGCTAAGAAATGTAATTTTTTATCCAAGTAATCAATATAGTATTTGTTCCATTTTCAAGTACATACTTAGTTACCTCATATGATTAGTTTCTATACTTCCTTACTAAAAACAAATTGTTTTCCTTTTTTCCGATATAAGTTTGAGATTCTTTTGCAAATGCTGCTTTTTCATAAAGACTTTGAGCAGCTAAATTTTTTTCATTTACACCTAAAACAATTTTTTTCACTGCAGAATAATTCTTATGGATGTAATTTGGTAATAACTGTAGAGCTTTTAATGCATGCCCTCTTCTTAAAAAGGCTTCATTAGTTGAAAAACTTCGTAATAGAACACTTTTTGTAGCAGTCGTATATTTAAATTTATCTTCGCCATAATCCAACACAAAGAACGTACTAATTTCGTTTAAATCATTAATTAATAGGATTGAATGATAGTTTTCATTTTTTTGAGAAATAATGACTGCGTCTTGCGGTAATCCGGTGTATGTCTCATCTCCTACCTTATAAGATTTCAACTGACTCTTGTATGTATCATTGTATTCAACTAATTTAATTTTTTCATCTCCAAGAACTATCAAATAAATTTTGGATTAAACTTATGTATTTATAACTTTTAAAAATAATGATTTAGCTTTTCCTATTTCATTTGGAAAAAATTTAATTTCATAATATTGTACTCCTCAAATTTCTTTTAGCTTCATCATCTAAATACGGCATCACATTCGCTACAGAAAGTTCAGTGTCGGAAAATGTCTTAATATTATTTTTTGCCAAAACTTCAGCAGTGATTCCCTTTCCTGAAACCTTTTTACCTGTGAATGTACCATCATAGACTTGGCATTTCCCACATGAAGGACTACCATCCTTAAGGAATGCAACAGATACATGATTTTCATTAGCTATTTTTAAGACTAAATCTGCGCCAAAAATATATTTATCTGTCACATTGTTACCATCTATTTCCTTTACTGTTGCTCGACCTGCAAGAACTTCACGAGCTGTGCCTTCAACGATTTCTGCAGATAACCGTGGAATATCAAACCCAGCCATAATTTCAGGACACATTGTTATTGCTTGACCATGTGTAACTAGCCAAACTGCTAATTTATTTGTAGCAGCAGAGCCATCATAACGGACTTTGTATCCCGCCAAGCATGAACTAATCAATATCAATGCTAATTTCATCCTTTCTTGCTGTTTTGACTATTTCACATAATCATCAACTATCATTTTTTGGACTTGAACCTGATCCAAAATCATAACTCTTATAGACTACCTTCCACAACTATTAATAACTTAATTAAATTATATAATTTTTATTTAATTAGAACAAGAGATCTTTTAAATTACTAGATAGTCTGATACATTGTATTTCTTGAAATAAAAAAGCAATCATTTCTGATTACCTAATATCACTTCTTAAATTGTTGTTTTCCTTTTCTTAATGAAAAGCCTCCAAATTGCATAAGCAATTAACCACATAGCCAAGAATGCAAGAACTAATCCATATCCCAGCCAACTAAAATCTATATTCTGTATCCATGACCAAATTCCGCCTTGAGCATGCATCATACTTGTAGCAACTTGGATTAATTCAATCGCACCAATGAGAAATGCTGCAATTACAGAAATTGTAGTTACGGTTAAATTATAATATGCTTTCCTGACAGGAGTATCGAAAGCCCATGTATAAGCACCTGACATCATCACGGAATCCGTCGTGTCCATTAGATTCATTCCAGCTGCAAACAAAACCGGCAATGCAATAATACCAAGTGTAGGTATTCCTGACTGCGCCGTACTTGCAGAAAGAGCAATCAGTGCAATTTCTGTTGCAGTATCAAATCCCAAACCAAACAGAAATCCAATCGGGTACATCTGCCATGAATGATTTATACATCTAAAAAATGGCTTGAGAATCCTAGCCAAGAAACCACGTGACATCAGAATGTTATTAAGGATGTCTTCGTCAACTGCACCATTCTTCATAGATTTCAGTGAACGATAAAGACTGATCAGCACTAAAAAGTTAAAGGCTGCTATTGCAATTAAAAAACTACCTGAAACCAGTGAACCAATTCTTCCACCTACAATTTCTAAAAATGGTAATTTTAATTTAGCCCATTTAACTGAGATACTTACCAAGATTGCCATTAAGAAAACAACCGTTGAATGCCCCAAGGAGAAATAAAAACCTACTCCATATGATTTCTTGTCTTGTTGGATCAACTTACGTACCGTATTATCAATTGCAGCAATATGATCTGCATCAAATGCATGTCTCAATCCCAATGAATAGGCTAGTAAACCTAGCCCCCAAAAACCAGGATGCTGTGCAGCTGCCATGAATAATAATACAATACCTATTAAGTGTAACCCTAAGCTCGCCAAGTAATATGGTGTAGAACCATAAATAATTTTTTTCTTCAAAATAATTAATCCCCCATCTGAATTTCTCACTAAAAATTATATAGAGATTCGACGGCTTCAACTTTACCTTATAGCATAATTAAAAGAACTTATCATTTGATAATATACAATGTATCACTTGCTACAGCTTTCTATTCATAATAATTTAAAAAATATGAGATTTTAGGTTATCTGACTACAAAAAAGTTGCTACCTAGCTGGATCTATTAGGATACTCTTATTATTCTTGATCAAAATTCCCTGCTCGTTGGTCAATCTGGTGATTGTTTTCTTAGTCTTTTCCTCAAAATCATTTATGGTACTGTTTAGATGACGGTCTAACTTCAAATGCACATCATAATGCGGATAGATTCTAAAACTAGTTGCATTAATGGAAGTCATATCTACATCGTTATTAAAATTATCTTCTGGGTAAAGCTCATCATATAGATCAAGATCTGGACCTAAAACGATTGCACCTGCACTTATTCCATAGAAAGGTGTATCCTTTGCAGCCAGGTCCCGCAAGATACCGATGATTCCGGCTTTTCTTAGATTGTCCAATAATAAAAATTCATAACCGCCATTTAAAATAATTGCCTTGGCAGTTTCAAGCATGACTGACTTATCCGATAAAGCATCAAATAAGATAACGTTTTCAAATCCTAATGCTTGGACCGTTTGCTGTAATTCCATCATTTTAGGATGATTCTTTCCCTCCTTGACTGAATTAACAATGATTACTATCTGGTCAGCCTCAAAATCTATATTTCCTAGTAAACTAATAAAGCTTTGCGTGATTCCTTTATTTATAAATGCCCGTGAAGAAAGTAAAATATTGTTCATCTTTACGCTCCTTTTGCTTTGTACAAAAACAGATATTTATTAATTGTACTATACTATAAACTCTAATTTCAGAATTAGTTTTTAAATGTTCTTAGGTTTCCGTTTATTTTTTTCAAATATAAACACGGTGGATAATAGTAGCCATGCGAATGGCATTGCAACCTGATATGGTTTGATAAATGCCCATGTCATCTTCTGTTTAACAATTTTTGTGATGTTTTCATGATAACTAGCAACCTGACGATTAATTTTCTTAACCTTTTCTTTTACAATTTCAGTGATTTTTATTTGGACTTTCTTCTTAACGGAATCTGGCCACTGAGTTCCATTATGATTTACTAGATATTGTCTTGTTTCGGATTCAATTATTTTTGACTCTTCATGGGAGTTAACAGCAGGACTACCTGTTGTAGTTGTTCCACTGTATAAGTTCTTATGTGTTGTTTGCAATATTTGTTTCTTTTCTGCCTGACTAACAGATACTTTCTTAATTTCATTTTGTGCTGTTGTCCACACTTGAGCCTTTGCAGTACCTAAATTAGTTGAGAGTGCAGAAACAAAAATAGCAACAGCAAGCACTGTCCCAATCTGCCTAAAAACGCCTGTTACACTTTGCGATGCCGTAAGTAGTTCACCCGTAAAATCACCAGCACTCAAAACCGTAATTGGACCGATGATTATACCATAGCCCGCGCCAATCAGAACGCAAGAGATTGCAAATTGCCAATAGAGATCTGGATTCATGATTGAGATTCCTACATAACCAGCTGCTAGGAAAAAAAAACCTGTCGCAATTAACAAACGGCTGCCTACTTTTTTTAGCAGTAATCCGCTAATTGGAGATAATAGAAACACCATTATTGAAGCGGGGGTAATCATTAAAGCAGCTGTTAACTCAGTATGACCTTGAACTTTGGTAAAAAAACTTGGCATCAGCACCATCATTCCAACAAAGAATATCCCAGAAAGAACTGTCACAACTACTGCACCTGTGAAATGGCGATACTTAAATAAATCCAGACGAATCATTGGGTCCGAAGTCCTAGACTCACGCCAGATGAACAAGCTGAGTGATACAACAAATCCACTAAATAAGCAAAGAATTTTATCACTAGTCCATCCCCAAGTACTTCCTTGGACAAGTGCAAGCGTCAGTGAAAACAACGTTAAAATTGCCAGCAGCATCCCAGTAACATCTAATCTAGCTCGCACAATTTTTTCCTTGCGCAATGGCAACAAGAGTAAACACATAACAATCGCTAACAATACCAATGGAATATTAATATAGAAGATTCCTCTCCATCCCCAGAACTGGGTAATCAGTCCACCAATTGTTGGCCCAAAAGCTGTTGCAAGCCCTTGTGTAATCCCTAAAATCACAACTGCCTGATTTCTTTTGCTTAATTCAACCGAATTAATGCCAATCGTCATACTGGCTGGAAAAATGATGGCAGCACCAATACTTTGAATTTCACGTCCTGCAATTAACAAAGCTATTGTTGAACTCGAAGCAGATAGCAGTGATCCAATAAAAAATAGGATTAACCCAAGAACATAGACTTTATGCCGGCCCACCTGATCACCAATTCTACCCAATGGAATAGTAAGTGCCGCAAATGTAATTGTGTAGACATTTAGTGCCCACTGAAGTGTATTAAGATCTGTGTGAAGTCCTGTTTGAATTGCTGGTAGAGCAATATTCATTACTGTTGTATCAAGCATACAAAGAAAAATTCCTAGAGCCATTGTTACTAAAATAATAATTTGTTTCTTCTTCAAAATAATTACCCCTTACTATAAAGTTATGCAGTAAGTGTAAGTAATGATATATTATAAGTAAATAATTAGGTTACAGAAAGGGGGAAACTTGTAAACTATGTCACCCCAGGAAATAAAGCAGTTAAAGCTTAATCGAATATACAAAGCACTTTTATCACTTCTAGCTGATTACCCTCTTAGCGACATCACTGTTTCAACTTTGTGTCGCAATGCAGGAGTCTCGCGTACTTATTATTATCGAAACTATAAGTCTATGCAAGAAATCATAGCGCGTCATCAGGAAATGGCTATTAAATCCTACTTGCGGATTTTACCACATGCTGCACGTATGGATTTTGCACAGCTTATGACTGCATACTTTCAATTAATGCAGCGACAATCAACTGAAACCGCACTACTTATTAATGCTGGCCTAACAAATACTTTAATTAAAACTTTTCGTACTGTATACCTCTTTCTTCTAGAACAAAAAATCATCAATCCTTCAAATAAAAGACAACGAAATCAGTATTTCGCTTCATTTATAGCTGGTGCAGTAATTTCCATTCAGATTCAGTGGATAAGTGGAGGAATGAAGGAAACACCAGCCGAAATGGGGAAGATTCTCAATAATATTTTTTAAAAAAATACAAAGAGGGCAATAAAAAAACCAGATCAAAATTTAGCTTTTGTTCTAGCTTCTCTGTTGGCTATACTACATCGATTTTTTATATTACTCTATTGATTTCTTCATCAGAATATCGCGTTGTTCATCGCCGCCTAAATCAAAAATATGTTCACTAAACTCAACAAAACCTTGTTTCTGATAGAATATTATCGCACCCTCATTGTGTTCCCAAACGCCTAACCAGATGTATTTCTTATGCATTTTCTTGGCTTCATCAATGGCATATGAGATTAATTGTTTTCCTAATCCTAAACGTTTGAATTCTTTTTTAATATAAATTCGCTCGACTTCTAACCCGTCATCGCTTTGTAATTCCGATTGTGCACTACCAATATTTAATTTGAGATAACCCGCTAGCTGATTTTGATAGTAAATGAACTGAAAATTACTTTCATGGTTCTCAACTTCTTTTCCTAGTTTCTGTGACTCATAAGCAGATTCTAAATATTTTTCTAAGTCTTCTTTTGAATTCTCAGCCCCGAAAGTGTCTGAAAAAGTTTCAATACTAATTTGTCTCAAAGTATTAATATCGCTGCTTTTTACTGGTGTTAAATTAGTTGCCATAAAAAATGATCTCCTTAATATACTAGCTTATGCCTTTTTTAATTCATTCCAATCAGTAATAACATTTTTAGAAGTAAATAATTTAATCCCTTCAGTCTACTTCGTTGAAACGAGTCTTTTTAGAACTATTTGTAGCGATACTCCAAAAATATTAATTGCTGTATTTTTAACTATTCAGTTGTTCATCAAACTTGAATATTCCCTTCAATACATGCAGTCGCATAACCGCCAATAAGAATTTGACCTGCTTGGGGGATTTTTACATATATCTGCCCTTTTCGCCCTAGGCAAGTTCCTTGACTAGCTACATATTCAGTTCTATTACCCAGTAATTTGCGGTCTCTAACTGAAACTGCTACACAACCATTACCACTACCACAAACAGGATCTTCATCAGCACCTTCACTTGGAGCAAACGAACGTACTTCAAAACGCTCTTTGTTACTTTGTGGATATTCACCGAAGATTGTGACCCCAGATGCTGATTCATTAGTAATATTTGCTAAATTTTTCATATCAGGTTTGATTTTTAATACCTGTTCAGCATTTTTTAATTGCAACGTATACCAAATCACTCCTACATCAATCTTTTCTCCATACTGAATATCACTTACCGAAATACCTAATGCTTGGCTAATTTTAATTATTATATTATGTGAAATTTTCTCTTTCTTAGCTTCAGGCAAGGTAAGAAACAATTGGTTTTTGGACAGATAGATTTTAACCAGTCCACTACCACATTCTTGAACAAGATAATTATCATGTTTTGGACTTAGACCAGATTTTAAAACAGCATAAGCCGAGCCAATTGTAGGATGTCCTGCAAAAGGTAATTCATGTTGTGGCGAAAATATTCGTAAACGATAATCAGCAGTTTTATTTTCTGCTTTACAAACAAATGTCGTTTCTGATAAATGAATCCAGTTGGCAATTTTTTGCATTTGCGTAGTTGTCAAAGAATTACCATCCAACACAACTGCGACTGGGTTTCCCATAAAAGAACCTTGTGTAAAAACATCTATTTGTTTAAAAGGTATTAAAAATGGCGCTGTCATATTACTATCTCCCTTGCTTAGACTACTGAATATCCAGCAGTACTTTAGTATTCTTGAACAACATTTGTTTATAGTATATACTTGCCTTTAATATAGCAGAAATAGGCACCACTGCAAAGGAGATACTGTTCATAATAATTTAATTAAGAAAGAGGCTTTTAGACATGAAGATTATTGAAACAAGTCAAGCTCCCCAAGCAATTGGACCATATTCTCAAGCAATTGCACATCAAGGAATCCTATATTGCTCGGGTCAAGGTCCCCTTTCCCCAGATACTAACAAAGTTCCTTCTGGTATCAAAGCTCAAACTGAACTAGCTTGTCAAAATATTGCGGCTGTTTTGAAAGCTGGTCAAAGTAGTTTTGACCAAGTCTTGAAGACTACATGTTTTTTAAGCGATATTAAAAATTTTAATGACTTTAATGAGGTTTACGGACAGTATTTTATCTCTAAACCCGCGCGTAGCTGTTTTGCAGTTAAGGATCTTCCAATGGGGATATTATGTGAAATTGAGGTAGTATCAATAAGCAAAATTAAAGAATAGGTAACAATTTAAAATCTTTATGAATAATAATAATAAGATTTAATTATGGATTAATAATTTTTGAAAGGAGCTGGTCAAATTTAACCTTGACCAGCCCCTCCAATTATTACGTATAAATGTGTTTCATAAGTCAAAATTCTCCATCTACTTCAAATTACTCATAGCAAAGTACTCGCTATGTTCCTAATTTCGAGTTAGTACTCAAATTTCCCCGACTTATGGCACGATCCTATTTTAGTTACAGATAAAAATATTTTATGGGGTATATTTTTAGTAATGCCTTAAATTCTAGAATTACGACCGCGTTATTTTACCATGTTGCCTTTCTCCTTATTTAAAAATAACAAACATGAGAAAAAGATAACCAATAACACACCTAAAATCACATATGTCCACTGTTTCCAACTACTAACAAAAAAGCCAAAAACAAAATCACCAAGAGGTTGAACACCATCGAAAAACAGAAAAGTTAAACCGAATATTCTGCCTAGAAAAGCAACGTCTGTTTCATCTTGAATAAAAGTAGTAATGCTTCCAAAAAATCTTGCTTGAAAAATACCAAAGACTAAGGCAATTAGTAACCAAGTAGACAATGAAAGAAACATCCCACAGCCAATCAGTACAACACCATAAAATAGTTGCTCACAGTATATTCTTTGCGTCTGTATTTCACTTTTCTGGAAAGTCAACCATAAACCACCTAGTAATCCCCCAATAGCAGAGACTGTTAGAAATACACTATAGTTTGTTGCTTCCCCTTCAAAAAAATGATTTGCAATGTAAGGTGCAGCCAATAAAAAGCCAGCATAACAAAAATTAAAGATTCCCATAGCCAACATATACATTAATAAATTTGGGTGATTTTTTACATATTTGAATCCAATTAAAGTACTTGCAAAAACTGATTCTTTCTTATTATCCTTAGCAGCTTGTCTTTTTTTATATGGAATTAGAAGGTTCATGCACAGCGCCACAATATAGGACAGTGCATTAATTATCAAAAACTCACTGAAATCAATACCTTTAATTGCCAGTAAAGCTCCACCTATGAGTGGTGCACCTACATTTGCCATATTAAAAAATGTATTCGAAATAGCATTGAATTTCTGCAGCTGATTCTTCTTAACTATCTCAGGTGTAATGGCTTTTGCGGCAGGATAATTTAAGGCAATCATTAAATTCAGAATAAAAGTAATTATAATTAACAACCAAATTTGTGGTTGCTGGTTATTCACGTAAAAACCACCAACAAAACATATTAATGTTGAGACGATATCAGTCCATATTAAAACCTTTTTACGATTGCACTGGTCAACTAACACTCCGACTAAAAAATCTCCTAGAAAAAATGCTAAACCTCCTAATCCTTCTATCAAACCTAATAATTTAGTATTCCCAGTTGCTCGAACAATTAGCCAGTTGAGGCCCAAAACATAAATAGCAGAGCCTAATTGAGACGCAAATAGACTGAACATAAGTGGAAAATATGTTTTTTTTGAATTATTTATCATAGTTTTTAACTATACATTAAAAAAATTAGAAAGGCAATTATACTAATAATTTCTCACTAGTTACATGCATCGTTCTTATATATTTCTTGAAGCTTATGAAACTGAACCAAAAGCTAAATTCTGACCCGCTATTCTTATTTATTACAGTTAGACATACTTCATAGTTCAAGATTCTATGTTGCTTTTTCTCCAAGTGTTTGATTGCCATATTTAGTATAATCTTTTGAAATACATTTGGATGCTGCTGAGCTGCAATGTGCAACCCATTATTGAATTCAACCATTAAATGCCATTTATGTCCCTCCACAATTTCTTGAGGTGCAGTTTTAGGCAAGAAAACACCTAGTTTAACTTTCATCCCATCTTCTCACGGGTTTCAGCTAAAGCAATTTTGGCATTATCCAAAGTAAGTTGCCATAATTCCTTTGCAGCAATCCTCCTGCCATTCAAAGTAATGCTGATACCTTTTTTTGAAAAAACTTCAAAGACATGCTGATAACGTTTAAGTTCGACCTCACGTATTCTACTTTCAGTTATTATTTCCCCACCTACTTTAAAAGTAATACTACAATTTTGCATGATTAATTCTCCTATATCATTTTTCTTTTCGCTTCAACAAACTTGATAAGTAGATAAGTCCTAAAGCCACCAATCCGATAAGTGATAGAACTACAAAGTCTGTCTGTGTAGTCACAGATGTGCCGTGAATATAGAGATTATTGGTAAACATGTCCATGCTGAATCTCATTGGAGTCCAACTATATATTCCTTGTCTAAACAATGGTGATAACATCTCAGGTGCATAACTAATAGTTCCAGCTGATAACAACCAAATAATAATAATTAATGGCCATCCAGCAAAACCCAGCCAATCCAAAACACAGGTTTGCAACAAATAAAAAATAAAAATGTTAAATCCTAAAATAGTTAAGAAGGTTGATACATTAGTAATTGGTAATCCAAAAATGACTGAAGAAAAGAAATAAATGGATAAACTTGCAATAAATGTCATCACTGCTCCTGTTATGATTTGACTATTAATTAATGCCAAGCTAAATCTATTATTTTCACTATGCTTTTTATGTTCACGCCATAGCAGCATTGAACCAATTAACGAACTAATCCATGCTAAAACAACAATGATCATTGGAGCAGTTCCACTCACACTTTTTTTAGGAATTTTATTTTTTATTTTCATTTGCGATTGGATGTGATTACTAATAGCTTGCCATTCGGAACTATTCAAAGAGATCCCATTTTTTTGAATGACAGTTTGCATTTTTTTAGCAATTCCTTGATTAAGTCCTGTCATAAGTTTTGGTAATGCTATCGTTAGGACCTGGGCAGCTTGGGCATTCATACCTTGATTAATAATAACTGTTACTTTTCCTGACTCTGGTAAATTAGCTATAGCCTTCTTGGCAAATTCTGCTTGTACCTTTGTTTGCGCTGATTGCAAAACTGCTTGATTTGAAATTTTACTTAATTTTTCTTGGATAACTAGTCCTTTAAGATAGTTTTGTTGTAAAGATAGATTATTATCAAAGTTTTTATTAATCACTAAGGCTGCATAATATTTTTTATCAGTGAATCCATTGTTTAGCACACTAGTATTTTTGACATTAATAAATTTGATCTGCGACTCAGAACCACTGAACTTTTCTTTAAGTTGCTTAACCAGGTTTTTACTGTATTGCTTATCCGAGTTATTGACAAGTGCAACTGGCAATTTCTTCACCTTAATTGAATTTCTAGAAGCAACTTGAGCGAAAGAAAAGAAACCGATAACTACAAAAAGTAGTATCGTGTAAAGCCAAAAATTTCTACTTCTTAATATTTTCCACATAATTAATCTCCCTTTAAATGCAACAGCATGTTGTTTTATTATTTTCTATGCTGTAGATTATACAAAGGAGTTTTTATATTTGACGCAACACATTACATTAATATGTTGCAAAAGGAGTTTTTTAAGATGCAAAAGAGAAAAAAAAGAACAGATGAAACAAAAAAGTTGATTGTTAGTGCCTTTATCGAACTGCTAAATATCAAAGATGCTGCACATATCAATGTTATCGATATCGCAAAAAGAGCCCACGTTGACCGTGGGACTTTTTACCGTTATTTTGAAAATAAACAAGCTTTAATCGAAGATTGTGAGGAAAACTTTCTTGATAAGCTTTATTTTGTTCATAAGGACTTGCTTTCTGAAGCAAAAAAAAGTGGAGACTACTCAGATATGTCTATCTTTATTGAACAAATTTTAGCAATTATTGAAGAAAATATTCAAATGGTAAACGCACTTTTAAATAAAACCGGAAACATCTCTTTTCAAGAAAAGATGAGAAAATTTTTAATTGAGCAAAATATCGTAACTTTCAAACAGCTGACAAATCAAAAAAGTTCGGAGAAACAAACTGATCTATTAGTAAGTTACTCTAGTTCAGCAATTCTAGGAGTAATCAAATTTTGGAGCAACAACTATAAGACCTATGAGAAAGCAGACATAGTAACCTTCATAAACGATATTACGTTGCACGGAGTAATAGATTTTATTAAATAAAACAGCTTGTAGCTCAAAAATTAATTTTTATGAACAAAGTCAACTGCTGTTTTACCCGCGATTCTACCAGAATTCCATGCAAAAGCACAACTTAAACCTTCAATTGTGGGATAGGAATCTGCAAACATATTTGTGGCTGCAGTATTTCCAACAGCAAAAACACTCTGCATAACCTCACCATTTTTATCCAATACATTAAAATTATCATCTACCTGTACTCCGCCTAGTGTTCCCAGGGTGGTCGAACAAGCCTTAATTGCATAAAAAGGTCCTTCTTTTAAGGGAAACTTCATAAATTGATCAGCTTTATAAAACTCTGAATCTTTACCTGCTTTTACTAAATTATTATAAGATTTAATTGTATTTTCTAGCACTGTACTAGAAACATTAATTTTCTCTGCCAAATCTGCAATTGAATTACCAATCCAGCCCGTTTTTTGTTCAATTGCTTCATTAAGATCAGCTTTCAAGTTATTAAAGGGACCAATTTTATAAGTCATTGGCTCATGTGCTAAGGTTTTAAAGGTTCTCTCAAAAGAATCTGTCCAATCTAGACTATTATTGGTAAGAAACGATACCAGCTTCTCATCTAACAAATAATAATAGAAACCGCCAGTCTTATAAGTGACATTACCCCATAATGCAAAATCATAACAAATATCTTCATTAACAAATCTTTGACCTCTTGAATTAATCCATAATAATGGAATATTTGTCAGTGAAAAAATTGAGTTATTATGCCACTTTAAATTATCTTTAGATATAACTGAAGCAGCATGATTTTCAAACAGATGAGGTTGCTTGGTATCCGCTCCAATATTCTCTAACATTTTTAGACCTTCGCCCGTTGACTTACGCTCTCCCATACTATAAAGGTTTTCATAATTAATCTCTAAATATTCTTTTACTAGTTGTTGATCACCAATAAAACCACCATCGGCAACAATAACTGCTTTGCACAAAATTTCTTCTGTTTTTCTATGATGGAGAACTTGAATGCCGCTAACTAGACCCTCCGTATTCATCAAAATTTTTTTACCCGCAGTTTCCGTTAGTAAAATGCCATTTTTCTTTTTTAAGTGCTCAATCAAACGTGAAAAACCTGTAAATTTATCAATATATTGATGATAAGTCTGCGGATTTTTTTGATGCACTTCCTGTGTATTATTTACCAACTTTGTTTTCAATCCATGCTTTTGCAACCAATCAATAGTACTTGCAGAATATTCCACAACTTTTTTTACAGTTTTTAAATCAACACGGTAATGAGCATAATCTACCAAGTCATGATATGCGTCTTTTACTGAATAACTAACACCTGCTTCTTTTTGTAATCTACTTTCAACTGCAAATAATCCTTGTGCCCCAAACATTCCAGCGCCACCAAATTTGTCGCCTTTTTCTAATAAAATAACTTTTTGCCCTGCATCTACCAAGGTAAGTGCAGCTCCAATTCCAGCTGCCCCAGCTCCTACAACAACCACATCTGTTTTATACATAAGTCACATACTTCCCTTCATTGATAGGTATAGTAGATATTTACTTATCCAGCGAATGACGTTGCCCTATTTGAAATTTTTCTGAATGTTCAAACATAAATTGGACACTTATTGGTTCATCACCAGTTAGATATTCAAAATCTTTAGTAAAATTAGACATTTTATTTTCTCGAATTGCTTGCCCGAACGTCACCATACCATCTGAAGAAAACGGAGCTTCAGAATCCGTTTTGAATTTTCCTTCTGTTGTACGTGGAACATCCATTGCATCAAAAATAGCGTAGTTTTCTTCATCAGAAACAAATTGATATTTAACATGATTTCCGGTTTTTTCATTACCAATTTCAATGAACTCAGAAATAGTCAGCAATTGTTTGCCATTAATATTCAGAATTTTATGATGCAGATTATCAGCTAATAAGGCATAAGCAACTGCTTTAGCACAATCTTTTCTTGAAATATAAGCCATTTTACCTTCACCTTGATTATTCTGTAAATTCGATCCTTGGTTTACAAAGGTAAAGTAATTCGTAATCATCGCTTCTGCATATTGTGAATTACGTAAAAAGATATAATCTAAGTTACTCTTTTTGATATAATTCTCAGTGAAAGCATGATCAATTTTTTCAATACTTGGATTTGTAGCATCAGCAGCATTAACCAAGGAAGTATAAATAATTTTCTTCACCCCAGCCTCTTTAGCAGCATCGATTACATTTTTATGGGCTTTCTGTCTTCTTTCGCCCACAAACGGCATGGATATTAAAGCTAGTACATCGTCACCACTAAATTTATCTGCTAACCCTTTTAGGTTATTAAAATCTGTTTGCTGAACCTTAACTCCCTGCTCTACATAAGATGCTAATACGTCAGTACTATATCCACAAAAAAGTAAATTCCTTTTTTCAGTAAGTTTCATTAATTCCATAGCAGCAACTGAACCAAGATTACCATCAACACCTGTAAGTATAATTTTTGCCATATTTAAACCCTCCTTTGATATCATCTTGATAATAGGTGAAAGCAATCACAAAGTCTAACATGAAAATTGAATACTATCATAGGTTTTCCCTATACTGTTTAAATTTCTTTACTGTATTTAGGAAAGCACGATTTCTTTTATCCAAATTTTTTTCTTTATATGCTAAAACTATCTTGTATTTATGAGGATTATCAACAATTGGTATGAGATTTATCAAATCGTTATTGAGATTTAGTGGATAATGTTCAGGGAAAAAACCTAATAATTTCTTTTGCTGAATTAGTAGCAATTCACTTTCAACATCGTCGGCAAAGTTTGAAATTCGGGGCTTGAATTGCTCATCTAGTGACCTATTGAGCATTAATTGATACGATTTACCAATTTTTTCAGGACTTAACATAATCAGCTCTGATTCATAAACTTGTTTCATAGTTAGTGATTTGCTTGCATACAATGGGTGATGTGTACCAATGCCTGCTAAATATTCTCCTTGATAAAGAACTACTGTCTTAATATCAATTTCTTCATAAAATTCGGAATCAAATGTCACTGCGAAATCATATTTTTTCTGATTCAAACACTTGGCTATATTACTTAAACTCACTTTTTCAATTTCAATATTAAACTCATCTATCTGAGTAGCCTCATCCAATATTTCAGCTAATATTTGGATATCCATAATTGATGAATATTGAATTTTTATTTTTTTTGAAACACTTTCTTGCACCGCTTTTTCTAATAATACAAATTGTTGCAATACCTTTTCTGACTCTTCGAATAGTACCTTCCCTTCATTTGTAGGAACTACGGGATTCTTGGAACGATCAATCAGCAAGCAATCAAAGTAATTCTCTAATTGTTGGATTTGCTGTGAAACACTTGTTTGTGCTACTAAATTCTTCTTACCTGCAGCTGTAAAACTACCGAGCTTGACGACATCAACAAAGTATTTTAAAGAATTGAGATTCACTTTAACCCCACCGTTTCTATTTATATTTATCCGTCACTTTCTTTACTATATCCATTTTAACATGTGAAAAGTACAAAAAGAGAAGCCAAGCAAACTTAATTTTTAACCTAGCTCTCCCTTACTACTTTAAACTATTATTTCATCGTTCCGCTGGTAACCTTTTTCAAATTTCTGTATAATCAATAAACATGAAGAATAATATATAGTGAAGTCTTCTAAAATTCTTTCAATAAAAATATAGGAGTGATTTGTGTGCAAGCATATATGTTTGATTTTGATGGTACTTTAGCCAATTCAGGGAAAACTGGAATTTTAGCAACTCAAGCAGCCTTTAAAAGGTTCTCATTAACCGTTCCCGATGCTGAGTTAATTAATTATTATATGGGAATACCCATTGAAGTTTCCTTTAAGAAAATGGCTCCTCAACACTCCTTTAATGGACAAGAATTTGAAGAGTTAATGGATTGTTTTCGCGAATATTATAAAAAAAATGAATTAGCTAATATAACCTTATTTAACGGTATTTTACCAACCTTGAAAATTTTAACTCAACGATCTAAATCTCTCTATGTGATATCCAGTAAAAATTCAATAGCCTTATTACGAAATCTAGAAAACTTAAAAATTGCAAAATATTTCACAGATATTATTGGTTCAGATCAGGTTCAACATTTTAAACCAGCTCCTGATGGTGTTTTAGCGGTAATTAAGAGACATCATCTTGATACTGATGATTGTATTATGATTGGAGACGCAATCTTTGATCTACAGATGGGAAAAGCAGCCGGTGTTCATACTTGTGGTGTCACTTGGGGAGCACATGATTCTAATAGGCTGTTGAAAGAGCACCCTGATTTTCTTTTAAATAAGGCTGAAGAGCTGCTGGCGATTTAATAGTATCATTCTTGTTTTAATAGTTTTAATATCCTTAAAATATATATAGCTTATTAGTAAATGGTAAAATTTGAGTATTAACATGAAAATTATGAATACAGTTTTTCTTCACTCATAATAATTTTTAGTTGATACTTGTATTTTTTTCTTTTTAGTTTACAATGTAAGCGTAGATTACAAAGTAAACTAAGGAGAAGATAATGACAACTGCAATTAAATTAAATCATGTTTCTAAAAGTTTTAACAAGCATCTTATTTTAAATCAAATAAGTTTGAAGGTTGAGTGTGGAGAAATTATTGGCTTACTAGGACCAAATGGTGCGGGAAAATCAACATTAATTAAAATCATGACTGGGTTGCTTTCACCTGATGCTGGCGAGGTCGAAATATTAGAAAAGCCACTATTCAAAAGTAAGCATCGGCTAAGAGAGTATTTAGGAATTGCACCACAAGAATTAGGTATTTACCCGCAGTTAACGGTTAAGCAGAACTTAAAAAACTTTGGAGCTCTCAATGGTTTATTACCTATCCAAATTGAAGAAAAGTATCTATATGTGCTATCAATCTTTAATTTAAAAGATTTAGAGAAACAAAAAGCCGCAGACTTGAGCGGTGGTCAAAAAAGACGCCTCCATTCAGCTATTGCTCTGATGAATCAAGCAAAAATTATTTTCCTTGACGAACCAACAGTTGGTGCAGATGTTAATTCACGTAATCAAATTATCCATGCAATTAAAATGTTAAGTAAGCAAGGTATCACAATTATTTATACCACACACTATCTCCAAGAGATGGAAGCTCTTGATGCAAAAATCATTTTTCTTAATCATGGTCAAATCCAAGTTACTGAAAATTTAGAAAAAATTCTCCAAGATTATGCACGACCATCATTAGAACTATACTTTGAAAAACCTTTGCCTTCCTTAAAGGGCTGGAAAAAAGAAAATGATCATTTGAAGTTAGCACACTTAAAGAATAATACACAATGTGTAACGACCTTAAAAAGGATACTCAACGATCCCAGTGTTAATCAAAAACAATTGACAAATATCAAAATTATAAAAGCTGATTTAGAGTCCGCTTACCAAACATTATTAGGAGAGGAAAACTCAAATGAAAATTAAACAAATTTCTGCAGTGATAAAACTAAATAGTCGTTTGCAATTTGCAGATCCTACGGTACAATTTATTATGATCCTTGTTCCCTTAATAATGGCTCCTTTTATGCTTCCAGCAGCAAAAGCACAATTAGTCGCTGCAGGATACCTGCATGCAAATGGTGCCGAACAAGTTGTTCCAGGATTAGCAATTCTCTTTTCATTTTTTTCTATCCAGTTAACAATTCAGATGTTTTTTGATGAAACTATCTGGAATACATGGGAACGACAACAAATTTCAGCAACTTCTTTAGCTGAAATCATAACCGGAAAAGCCATTGTAGCTTATTTAATTCAAGTTTTTCAACTTGGTGCAGTAATTCTCATTAGCAGTTTACTCTTTAGATTTCATATTAGTGGAGATTGGATTGCATTTGTCATAATTATTATCTCATTTGCTGCAACATTAACTTTTTTTGGAATCATGCTTGTCAGCTGGTCAAAGTCCTCTGCCATCGCACTTTCTCTCTCTAATTTACTAGGAATTTTAATGGCTGGGTTGGGTGGCAGCTTTTCACCCGTTAATACATTTCCACATTGGGCTAGGATTTTGGCTAGAATTGATCCTGCATACTGGGGGCTTTTGGCTATTAAAAAAATCAGTTTGGATCATGATAAACTCATCACAATTATTCAAGACTTGAGTATCTTATGGATTATGACACTCATCTTTTGTTTATTATCATTATTTGGTTTTCATTTTCGGTCATTGAAAGAAGGAAATAATTAGTATGCACTCTGCTAAACCAACAAAAGAAACTCTGAGTAAGGATTATATACTTGAAACCACACTCAGAATTATAGATCAAAGCGGTCTCCAAAAGTTCTCAATGAGGAAGTTAGGTCATGATATGGATGTTTCACCAATGGCTGTTTATCGCTATTTTCCTAACCAGAATACCCTTTTTGATGGATTAGTAGAATGGATTTGGCAAACTGCTTTATTTGAAAAAAAGGATTCTGTATACATCGATTGGCAAGAACAAATTAGTGCCATAATGATTCATTTACGTGAAACCCTATTAAAACATCCAAATGCTCTACCTTTAATCTCAACTCATCCATTAGTAACTAAAACGGAATTTATATTAGTAGAAGATATCCTAGTTAAGTTGAAAATGAATGGTTTAGAAATTAAACCCACCACTGTTTTTTTGATTAATTCATTGTCCGCATACACACTAGGTTTCGTTTGGGCAGAAGCTATCGAACCAGAACATGGTGGTCAGGTTAATCCGGCTTTAATGAAAGATTTACAAGCCACTTCTAAACTGCTGAATAGTCTTCTAACATCCCTTCAAAACGAGCAATTTACCAGTGACGAACAATTTCTCATGGGAGTCCGAGCAATTTTAACTGGTTGGAAATAAAATGATTCCCCCTCAAAAAAATGTGATACAATTTTGCAGATCATGGAATAAATTTGTACAAAATGTATAAAGCGACTAAATCAATTTTTAACTTTTTGACTTAGTCGCTTTTTTATACTTATTAACTTGTTGTTCTTTGACTGACAAGACTTGGAACTATTTTTCGCATCGCAACAAACAAAACAAATCCGATTAATCCACCCAGTGTATTTTGTAATAAATCATTGAGATCAAAAAGGCGATGTTCCAAATAAATGTAGGATAGCAACAACTGTGAACTCTCTATAGTCAATGAAGTCAAAAATGAAATGGTAAACATTTTTTTGAAGGTTGCTTTATCTTCCCAAAGAAGTGAGATAAATAACGTCAATGGGATAAGCATCACCAAATTTCCAACAATTGTATATTGTGAAGCAGCCGTATATATCGTTTTATACATCTCAAGCGGATGCCATTCAATACTATCAAAATATCCGAATCCATGGGTCAAACGAATCATTCCAAGATAGGTTCGCGGAGTATAAATGTTAATGCTGATCGTTAACTGAGCAACACAGATTAGATAAAAAGAGAATGCACCCTTCAAAATATTACGTTTACTTATCTTAGGAAATGAGGTATGTGTCCAATAAACAAGGACACACGGCAGGAGAAAAAAGCCTAATTTAAATGGAGTAATTGTTATAACAGGTAAGTAAAATTGATAGTCAATTAGCATAAATTTCACCCTCCTCAAATATTGATTGTCTCTAGTATACTGACTATCAATGAACAAAATGTTCTTAAAAGATGAAATATATTTACTTTTTGTTATAAAAAATTCTAAAGATTATTACCTTTCTTTATAAAAACGATTCTCACTAAATATATTTTTAAGCTCCTGTAATTTCGCAAGTAATTCACTCTAATTTTTTTATAGGGTCGGTAACTAAGAAAACTTATGATTTTAAGCGTAAGATGAATTAGTGTCTTGACCGCCCAGAGTTGTATTCTGTTACTTGGTTCTCAATATATTTAATAACTACTTTTTTTGAAACATTTTCTAAAGTACTCATAAAGCAGCTATGCGACCATAGATGTCCTCCAAAGCTGTTCTTTTGTTTCTGAAAATTGTTCCGAAGTTTCCTTTAAAAAACTTAGCAATGAAACTAGGTGTCTGTTTTGGGGAAAAACTTAACATCAAAAGAGGTGAACCTGAATGTATCAAGGGCTTAAACTACGGATATATCCTAATTTAGAACGACAAAAACAAATAGTTGAGAACTTGCAGCAACTAGATTTGTTTGGAATCAGATTGCTCCTAAGTCAATTTTTGTCACGGAATCACTTATGTCTTAATTCCTGATTTGCAATAAATTCTGGGAACTCCCCTATTTTTCCATCAAATCTACAAACATTATCCAGATAATAAAAAGTACAAGTTTTCTTAAGATCATGAATTTTATCTATTAAATCTAACACATAAATTCTTTTCTTTAGAGCTGTAGCAATACCAAATTCAATATTTGCTCCTTTTCCTCCTGGAAATACAAAAATCAAAAAATCACAATCTGATATACCTTTATATTCTTTATTAGCAATGCTTTGCAATTTCCTAAAAGTATCTACTTCCTTATTTTTAGCCCAGTCATAAGTTCTTGTAAAGTTTAGATCTTCTAGACTGGCGGATAGATTATTTATCAGTGACACATACCTAAAAGAACCAGCAATATAAAATTTTTTTACATCAGTATTATGCATCGACTTTGTCTCCATTAGACTTTAATTTTATGGTTATTTTTTATCTTTTTTCAACGTTGGTTATTGTCTTTACTAAGATGCATCACAAAAAAGTTAAAACATAAAATAATATATTTTAGCTTTTTTGTATAATTAATCAGCGTTACTATTATATATCACGATTCATAGTAATATCAGTTGGAATAAAACCAAGTTTATTATAAACGTGAATTGCACGCTCATTATTACCAAAAACATGTAAACCAATTTTCTTAAAGCCTAATTTTTTTACTTCTATAAAGATTTCTCCCATTGCTTGCGTACCAAAACCTTTATTTTGAAATTCAGGTTCAATTGCAAAATCATAGATAAAAGAATCTTCAGGATTTGCTTTACTTCTAGCTAACCACAAATAGCCAATCATTTTTTGGTCAATGTTGAAAGTATAAAAGTAATTCTCTTTTGTCTTTAATCCATTAGGAAGTAATTGCCTATATTCTTCTTCAGCTAATTTGATTGCTTCTTCAGCACACCATGTCCCTGCTGTGACCTTTTCAGAAGCATATTCTTTGATAGTTCCAACAATATACTTTTTGTAACCCTCTAAATCCATTTTCTTTAGCTCCATAAAATCACTCCTCTTATCAATAATCATAACTGACTTGATAATAAATTATACCTGCGTGCATTCTGAACGTAATTCATATTTTCAATTATACTATCAAGTGCCATTGGCGAATACCTAATTTGAATTATTATTTTCAGATGCTAACAGCTTACAAGATATATTTTCCAACACTTTTGAGTGCACGTAATCGCTTTTTCTCTGTCTGATCCTCCGCATTAAAATAAATAATTTTAAAATCTTTTAATCCTAGTTTGCCAAATACTCCTCTCTTCAACATATTACCTAGAGGATTGCGATAATGTAACTTGTAAATAATATTTGGTGTACCGATTACTGCCAGAACGCGAATTTTAGTTTTTAAATTAAGAATTTGTCGCTGACCAGCTATCTTTTCTACCTGTCCTTTGCAAAATACTTTGTCGATAAAGCCCTTTAACATTGCAGGCATGACTTCCCACCAAACAGGAAAAATAAAAATTATTTCATCTGCTTTTTTTAGACGCAATAAATAATTTTGACTTTCTATATCGACATACTTCTTAGTTCGCCAACTAATTAATCCTTCTTTAGTAATAACCGGATTATACTTATCTGCTTGGAGATCAATTACATCAACTGTATGATGCTGGGCTTTCAAAGAAGCAATGGCATTTTCAGCAAGTCCCGCAGAGTACGATCTCTTGTGGAAAATATTTTGACTTGATTCTAAAGTATATGGATGATCGAGTACCAGAGCTACATGCATATTAAATCCCTTCTTTACATTTTTATATTCCGTGGAATATAATGAATAATAACAGCTATCAAACAAACTGTCAATTTATATTCGGAGGAATATATATATGCAAAAATTAAACCCATTATTACACCAACTTGATCAGGAACTTCATCGTTATCTTGCTTTTGATAACACAAAAAAAGTTCATGAACATTTATTAGAATATGATGAAGAATCTGTAAGCGACATTATCCCTAAGATTTCCGTGACCGATTTAGACATTATTAGTCGTATTGCAAATTATCACGAAATCAGAATTAAGGAATTAGTAGACACTGTTTATTTTCCTCAAGGAACTGTCTCGAAAATAGTTAATCGTTTAGTAAAGAAAGAATTAATAAGAAAGTATCATCGTAGTGATAATAAAAAAGACGTTTATTTGAAATTAACCGCAAATGGTCAAATCATTGCGAAACTTCATGAAAAATATCATGAAAAAGAAAACACAAAATTAAACGAACTGGGAACCAACTTTAGTAATTCAGATTTGCAGAAATTAACTGAAATTCTTAGAAAAATCAACGAGCTCCGAGAAAACTAGCCTGTAGTTCGCTAAAAATATATATATCTAATTGAAAAAATAGGTAACACAACTATTGAACAACTTTGGCTGATCAATTGGTAAGTTATGTCCTGCATTTTCTAAAACCAACAAGTTGCAGTTCTTAAAATTCATAGCCATTTCTGCTTGTTCTTTGAAACCAACAATTTGATCATGTTTACCTAACAACAAGAAAACAGGAATCTCTGAGTTCCAGTTTCTAAGTTCCAATTCATTTTTAAATTGATAGTGACTAAAATTATCAGCTTGCAGCCTTTCAATAAAGTTAAAATTACAGTTTCTAAGCCCAGGAATAACCTCATCTGTATACTTATACCATGAGATTTCATTGATAACTACATTCATTTTCAAAAAATCTTCTGTGTATCTATTACTTTGAATTTTAAAGTTTGTCTTTTGGATATTAATATGAGTTTCAACAATCCTTTTATTTGAATTTGCAGTCACAACTGGACATGTTAGAAACAATCCTTTTACACGTCTGGGATAACTATGAGCTATTCCCAAACTTAAATACCCACCGTAAGAGTGCCCACAAAGATAGAATTTATCAATTCTAATTGAATCAAGAAATCTTATAATTAAATCTATTAGATGATCACTAGATGGTTGTGGTTCGAAAAAAGATTGACTTTCTCCCATCCCAGGAAGGTCAATATAGATACGTTGATATTTTTTTCCACTGAATGCAGGTTCGTACTGCCGATTCATAGAATTAAGATCTAAGCACAGACCATGAAGAAAAACAACTGGCTCACCTGTACCTACTATCTCATAATGAATTAAAATATCATTGATTAGTTGCTGCATAAAGCACCTCCATTTTAGCTTGTTGTTAAAATATTTATAAATTAATCCATGGATGCTTAAAGCAAAATCATCACTTGCAAGTTATACCAATCTTACTAAGAAAGAGTTGTTTAGAAATTAACAGTTTTTATAGCCATTCTTTCTTCAATTTGAAATAACTCCCCCTAATTGAACCTGCCAGCTTTGAACGTTGGTGCGCAAAGTTGAATTTACCTTGTAATTCAACTGGGACTTCCATATCTTCACACAACTTTAATCCAACTGCTCTCTTAGGTTTAGTCCCTTGTTTCTCATAAAGCACATTGATAATCATTCCGTTTTGATAAATGAAATCCGGCCAATATATATTATCATTTTCATAAACTGCGACTTCTAAAATAGGTGAATTAAATTCTAAGTTTCTTTCTTCTTTTAAAATTTTATTTAACCATTCAATTTCTTTTGTCTTTTCATTTGCTGGATATGCAATATATTCGAATTTGTACTTATTCCAAAAGTAACGAGCTTCATTAGCACGAAGCCCAGCCAACGAAGCAGCAACAGGTGAATTTTCCAAACCCTTTATTTGAATATTTTTAAAATCTACTTTATACATCATATTTCTCCCTTCTATAATAAACTTGCCTATTCTCCCTGTGTTTTATCCTGTTTTCTTGGAAAACTTTCTCTTAAAATATATTGTCCAATCAACGATACAATCTGTCTATTTTGCGGTAAATCCGAATGTGCAGTGTTTGCGCCAGTAACAGTGATTTCAGTAAAATTCTTGATTTCGTCTTGAAAAATATACTTAGCAAAGTTAACACTGTTATATGGAACGGTTCCATCACTATTATAATTTTCAGTTCCAGCAATCGAATACATGACTAAAGACGCTGGTAATCCAGCACGATAAGCATACAATTCTTTAAACATCGCCGTCTTATATGTAGTACTCTTCTCTTCCATATTATAAGGGCTAGCAATTGTCATTAACTTATCAACTCTGACAGATGGTGTTTTCTTGAGATATTTTTCAAGGAATAAAGTTAGTATCAACCCACCATTAGAATGTCCAAGAGCTGAAAAATGATTAAAATGATAGGTCTGTACCAATTGTTTAAAAGCAGCACTTAACCAAACTGCTTGTTTATCAATGTTGACTTTACCGTCTTTATTATTCTCAAAGCTGACAACAATAAAAGGTTGGTTATCATTACGACGGATTGTACCAGTAGTAGTGATTCTACCATCCTTTTTAACAACCAGCTTCAATACGCTATGATCTTGCGGAGCTTCATGGCCCAACTCAGTTATTAAGCTATCAAAACGATTTTTAGTTGCACTCGACCCCGGAACCATTATAATCGGTGCCATCTGAGTTTTACCAGAATTTCTTAAGCGTGCAATATTACTGTGATTCCAGTTATACGCCGGAATACATATTGCTAGCAACACCAGTATAGCAAGTCCTCCAAAAAACCACTTAGTTTTCATCATCTGCTCCTTCCTTGCGTACACCTTCAAAGTGGTCATGTAATAAAACAAACGGTAGATAAAGTACAATTGCAACCATGAGATTCAGTATGCTAATCAAAAATGCTTGCCATGTTCCCCCTGTACCAAGCCATCCAGCCAAAAATCCAGGAGTTGTTTCACTAACGGGATATACTGAGGGCGGCATAAAATTAAGTTTTAGTGCAATCCAAGTAATCAGCACACTAACTGCCGGTGTACATAGAAAAGGAATAATTAACAATGGATTATACAATAGTGCAGTTCCCATAAAAAGTGATTGATTAATATTGAAAATACTTGGAAAAAGACCAGTCTTCCCGATTGTTAGTAAGTCTTTATTACGTGAACGCCAGACTACTACGATCAAAAGTGACAGTGCCATTCCAGGGCCACCAATATTAGCAAAGCTGTCAACTAAAGTGTGAATCGACATCTGATTTGGTGCACCCCAAGAAGATCCATGCTGAATTGCATACTCTAAATTCTGCACCATACTGCTAGAACTAGCATTATTAAAATCAAAATAGCCAATTAATCCCAATAGCCAAAGACAATTATTTATAATTATCGATAAAATAGCAGAGCCTAGAATCCAACTGTATCCCGTAAATGAAAACTGTAAGGGACTGGATAACAAGCCATTAGCCCCAATTTTGACCAGTAAACTTACAATACAGCTAAGCAGACCAAAAAAAACAAAAGTTATCAGAATTGGCATAATCGACTTTTGTGTTTGGATTGTCAGTGTGGCCCTTTGTTCAATAAGTCCACGTCTATGTTTATTCATTGCCGCAAATTGATTGAAGATCCATCCAGTTGTTAAACCGACAATTATGGCAATAAAGGCTCCACTATAGCCTAGGTTTCCTTCCAGAAAACGACTGGCCCCATAGTAGTGTTGTGTATGTCCCAAAATACTTCGATTAAAATTCACCATCATAAAGGAAAAAGCTGCAGTCAGACCGGCAGCCAATTGATTATCAGAAGATTTTCGCACAGTTATTTTAGCTACTAAAAATGTTAATGCAATGGAAATTACACCATTTATACTCAAATCCAATATTGTAAAGTACCTGGAAAATATTCTAAAACCTGGAAGCCATTGACTGATATGGTAGATATTATTCAAAAATCCATGTTTATGAAAAATAGCATCGCTTAGCAATTCAACATATATCCCTACTAAAACAAATGGAAACAAAACTGTAACGGCCTCACGTATGATTAGAAGATAATGCCTTCGTGCCACAATGTTATCGATTTTGAACAAAAAGTTAGTGCGACGTCTATTCATCGTATTCCCTCTTTACTAAGTTGTTTAAAGATTAACACTGCTTAATTATAACCCTAGTGCTCTTCATAACGAACTCCTTTTAAGGGATAATCAAAATTAAGATTTGATTAAGCGTAACAAATGTAGGAAGGAGGTCAGATTAAAATTTAATTTTAACCCACCCTCCTTCAATATAAAGCTCAAAATATCTGTGTTTTTAATAATACAAACCGACAATTGTTCCTGTCAGAATTGAAGCAAGAGTCGCTCCTAACAAAAGTTTCAATGAGAACTTTGCAACGTAGCTGCCCTGCTTTTGACTGATAGCTTTAATCGAACCGGTTGCAATCCCAATAGTCCCAAAGTTAGCAAAAGAAACCAGATATGAAGAAATAATGGCATCTGCCTTAGTTGATAAGTGTGCGGTCATCCCTTGCAAATCACCCATCGCAACAAATTCATTAGTTAATAACTTAGTCGCCATTAGACTACCAACTTTGATAACATCCCTATTCGGAACGCCCATTAGCCATGCAATTGGCGAGAAGATATATCCCAAGATAGTGGTAAACGAAATATGAATTATGGCTAAGAATGAATTATTTAAAAAAGTAATCAAAGCTACAAATCCTATCAGCATTGCTCCAACCGTGACTGCCAGCTTAAAGCCATCAGTAATATAAGTACTCAAAACTTCAAAGAACGGCTGGTCATTAACTGAAGCAATTTTGATTGTCTCATCTTCATCAGCATCGTATGGATTTATGATACAGGAAACAATTAATGCTGATAAAATATTCAAGAAAACTGCAACCACAACAAATTTTCCAGGAACCATCTTCATATAAGAAGCAATTAACGATGCAGATACTGCACTCATTGCAGAAGCACAAATTGTATAAAGCCTCTTTGAGTTAAGTTTGGGAATTTGTTCTTTAACAGTCAAGTAGACTTCGGGTTGTCCTAAAATCGCTGTTGAAACAGCAAAATAACTCTCCAATTCGCCAACATGTGTAATCTTGTTAAGCGCCCAGCCCGACCACTTAATTATAAAAGGCAGCACCTTGATATAATTAAGAATTCCAATCAAAGCAGAAATAAAGACGATTGGCATTAAAACATTTAAGAAGAAAACACTACTGCCAGACTTAACCACTACTCCTCCAAAGACAAAATCAACTCCTCCAGCAGCTTGCGTCATTAACCAATTAAAAAATGCTGAAACTTCAGATAAAATTTTAATACCACCTGCAGTGTGTAGTGATAGAAAAGAAATTATAATTTGCAATGAAAACAAAACCGCTATTTTTTTGTACTTTACATTCTTTCGGTCACTACTTGCGACCCAACTAACTAAAAATACAAAAAGCAAACCAGTAATTAAAAACAGAAAATTCATTTCAACCTCCAACAATATTGACAGAAATTTTAATTGCAATTTCTGTTTATTTTAGTGAGTGTAATGGTTGATTTCCAAAACACACCAATGAACATTTTAACATAAAGATGCACAAAGAAATGACTAATCTCATTATGCGGTTGAGTCAGAAAATTAAATTTTGGTCTATCTTTTTTATTTATTTCGAATAAACGTGTTTCATTTGACTTTGTCAGCAATAAAGATTTAGTTAATCTTTATTGCTCCAATGTAGTTCATGCTTTATAATTTTAATAAGGATGGATTATCTTAATATTAGGGGGACATGTTTATGAACAAAAGTTATTTTTTTAATATATTAGGCGGAGTTTCTTTATTGTCAGCACTGGCTTTGTCTTTTTTTAAGGAACCAGCATTAAACTTTTCAGTCACTTCCACTTCAATGAGCATCGATGGTTCATTCTCTTTCTTATTTATTTTAATCGGAATAATTCTTTTTGGATATGGAATATCATTGAGAAAAAATCATAAAATTCACGGTAAATAAATTTTCAACACAATAACAGCCTTCAAATATTCAGACTAGCGCAAGGTAATTTGCGGTGGCCTTTTTCATACATATAATTTTCCCCAATAATTACACTGCAATTAATTTAATATTGAAAAAATGAAAGTCTTAATAATTTAGAGTACAATAGTAAGAGACTTATATTGTTTTCGAATCGGGGGAGAAACTGTGTCGACTTTTTATCATTTAAAACAACAACGCAGTAATATATATATAGTTTGTCTAGCACTTTTTTTATTTCTAATGACGATTCAGCTTAGTTACTTTGTACCCAAAATAGTAACTATGAATCAGATTTTTTTATTAACAAAAATCATAGCGTTAGTTGTTGGCTTTAAATTCTTTATACTGGATGATTTGGAATTTAAAAATAAATTAATTACTCTAGGTATCTTAATTGTTTTCTATCTAACAACAAGAATCTCACATGATTCCAACATTTTTTATTATTCCTTTTTTATAATTGGTGCATATGACGTTGATTTTGAAAAAATTCTTAAAACTTATCTTGGAATTGAAGTTTTCTGCGTATTTATAATCATCACAGCTTGCATTTTTAAAATTATTCCTGAACAAATCATTACACGACTTGATAATAAATACGTTTTACGCTTATCATTAGGCTTTTTAACACCTACTGATTTTGCTGCCCGTATTTTCTATTTGCTGACTGCTTACTACGCATGGCGCAAACTACAGCTTAAGTTAGTTGAACACCTACTTAGCTTAGGCTTAATTGGGATCGTTTTTGTACTTACGAATGCCCGACTGGACTTTGTGTTGCTGCTGTTACTTTGGTTAATTGGCCTTAAAAATGAATGGTTCAAATATCTGATTGATACAATTAAATTTCGTGGGATCGCAATTTTTGTGAGTCTTTATATCTCTATTAATATTCTATTAGCTTACACATACAATCCATATTGGGCTTGGTCCCAGACATTAAATCACCTATTGTCAAACCGCTTGTTTTTTGGTTTCATTGCACTAAAGCAACATGGTGTCTCATTATTTGGTAAACATCTAATTGAAATTAGTAATGGAACTATTCAGCCACAACCACCCGCAAATTATTTTTACGTCGATTCCTCATACATTCGTCTCTTAGTAATTTCGGGAGCTTTGCTATCTTTTTTTGTCTTACTACTTACTTTTTACTTATTGAACAAGCTATACAAGTTGAATTCATATGGCCTGCTGGCCTTTTTGTTGCTAGCAATCATTAGTTCAGCCATTGATCAACATTTAGTTGAAGCCTCCTATAATATTGTTTTAACTGCTACATTTGCATATGTAACGTCTGAAGAAAATTATTCAAAAACCAACTCAGAATTTAACCTTTGATTTAGCTTTTCATTTCATCTCTTTTCTATTAGATTTTAATAAAAAAACTAAATTACAAATATCGATATCTTTCGATGAATTTGCAATTCAGTTTAGTTTGAAAAATTAGTCTATAAGAACGCATAGTCTTAGATTTTTGATTCCAGCCGATAACCCTAAAACCAACAATGGTATGTACAGCCCGTCTAACCCGATTATTTGTAAAGAACTTGCCACTAGAGGGTAAGACTCTAAGAACAGGCAGAGAATACATGCCACCATACTAATTAACTGAGTCCCAACAAACAATTTTACAAAGTGCAATTGGTTATCAAATAGCAATAGTAAAATTAGTAAACAATTAGCAATAAATAATGCACTGCAACCAACTAGTGAACCAAAGGCATGCAATCCACTATGCCAATTTGCAAAATAACTTCCAGAATAGTCAAACAACGCAGAGAAAAAGCAATCACCGATGCCATAAATAATTACAAGAACCGCAAATAATTTAGCGTATTTATTACTAATAGGCTTTAAATATTGATAATAAAAAGGAATACCCAAGACAAATAATATCCCATCAATAAATTCCCAGTGCTTAAAAAGATTTCTAGTAGGCATCCCTGGAGCACCAAAATCACTCAATAAAGCAACATGTCGATTGGTAGTAAATACTCCTAAAATTGCGGGCAAACTGATTTCTCTGCAAATAACAATGATCATTAGGATGAAGCTAAAGTTAATATATAGTTGTACACTTTTCTTAATCATTTTCTACACTCATTTGAATTTTAGATTACTTCTTATTCTAACTATTTTCTATAAATGTGTCTAATTAATATTAATTTAATATTAATTTTCAGTTAGTCAACGCTATTTGTGCCTCCCATTACGTTCCCGCAATCTTTGATTAACACTATTCACACTCACGGATAACTTTAATTTCACTATAAACCAAATAATTAAATAGATTCCGACAAAATTTAAGAAAAAGCTGATAAATGATTGCCAAATTGGCCATTCATTTATCCAAATCATCAGCATTACCAAGCTAAAGGTACCTAGAAAGTGAACAAATAATGTTACCAGATATGGCCATTCAACCACATCAAAAATCAAAGATAGTATTCCAATCAGACCGCTTATCACTAAGACACTCAAAACATTAAAGGTTGTAGCCTTGGGTTCCACGCCAAAAGCGATAAATAAAAGATAGACCGTTGCACCAAAACCCACTCCAATTAAAAAAGAATTCAATAAATCCTTAAATCTTTTTAGCATACACACCACCTCTTATCCTCATAATCCCAGATGTCTCTCAAGCTCCACCAAAAATTTACGACTGACATTTGTACGCAAATTCTTCTCTAATCGTGCAGTCATAGCCCCCGCAAAACTGTCTTCAAGCGCAATCAAATAATCAATGTTAATCACTGCATGTTTTGACACTTGAACAAATGTTCCTCCATGAAGCTTTTGCATGAACTTATACAGCCTTTCTTGTAAAACATACTGATCTGTAATTGTTTCAATTGTTAATGTATCTTTTTGTACATCAACCAAAATAATATCTTCAATCTTAACAATTATGATGCGGTCAGCTGTTTTAACTGGTACTATTTTGCTTGATTCTTGATTGGCTCGTTTAATATACTCCATCAATGTTCTTGTTTCATTATTTTGTCTGCTTGCTTTTACAACAACATCAATTTCGTCTCGCAGTGTATTATCTTGTTCAAATCGAACCCTCATATAAAGTCACTCCATACTAAATCTTCGTTTTCTTTGATAGTAAGTGTTAATAATAACAATCACTGCTAACAGCCCAATGATAACACCAATAACGATTGCTATATTCTGACTAAGTGATGTCAGATGACCATTCAAAGTAATTCCAACACCCAACTCTTTCTTTAAGTTATCTAAGATATTCATATTAACATTTTTAAGTATATCATGCATTAACAGCTGGCGATAGATAGATGCAACATAAGCACCAGGTGTTAATTTCACAAGATTTTGTGCGAATTCTGGCAATACACCTACAGGAATATATGTCCCCACCAAAAATCCTGACATTGCGCCAACAATTGATGAAAATTTACCAACTGTATCAACACTACGCATGAAAAAGACTAGTACAAAATTAAGCAATGCGGCTGAAAATGAAGATAGAAGTGAAACAATAAATAGTTGCAGACTGATTGACCATTGAATTTGAGTCCCATCAATTTTGTTGAAATAAAAAATCATTACAAGGTAGAGTAACCCTTGAAGTACAGTTCCAATAATTGTTGCAGATAAAATATAACTAATCTGAATTTTCAGGCGACTCAAACCCGTCAGAATTAAGTCTTCATACACATGACGTTCTGCATCAGATGACATTCTGGATAACGCACTTAGTGTTGTTGTAATCCCTGTCACAGCTAATGTGCCTCCGATTACCCAAAGATCGAGCATTCTTGCAGGATGTTGCAGTTGTTTCCATGAATCAAGCATGTTTGCCTTCAAGAATATAACAAACAGCACGAATGAAATTAATGCTCCCAAAAGTGAGAAAAAAACTCCAGCACGATTGCGGAAAAATAATTTTAAGTTTCTTTGAATAAGTGATAGCATCTTACTGCAACTCCTTTCCAGTTAAATTCATGAATGCATCATTAAGTGTCCCCTTATGGTACTCAAAATGATTAATTGATTTTTGATGGGCATGCAAGAAATCAATTGCATCTTGCACAGAAATATCAATCATACGATACAGATTTGGCCCTAATTCTTGGAAATCAATGGATAAAGTAATGTCTTCATTTGTTTCGATTTCCAAATAATTTGCAGTATTTTCAGCAATAATTGCCTGCGCGGAACCTTTTGCAATTACTTTGCCATGATTAACTATATAAACAAGACTAGCGTCCTCAGCCTCTTCTAAATAATGAGTCGTCAAAAAAATTGTTAGTTCTTGTTTTTCTCGTAAGTCACTCAATAATTGCCAGATTGCAGATCTTGTTTGAATATCTAATCCAGTTGTCGGTTCATCTAAAAATAAGAAATCTGGATTATTCAATAATGCTCGTGCAATATCGACTCTTCTTCTCTGACCTCCCGACAAGTTTCCGTAACGCTCATTAATAAAACTCGTCAAGCCCAGCAGCTTAGAAAACTTATCGATATTTTTAACTGATTCTTTATCCTGCATTTTCGCACGTAA
Source organism: Liquorilactobacillus sp. (assembly GCF_047719775.1). NCBI lineage: Bacteria > Bacillati > Bacillota > Bacilli > Lactobacillales > Lactobacillaceae > Liquorilactobacillus > Liquorilactobacillus sp. The sequence goes on along the minus strand of NZ_JBDNTS010000014.1, from coordinate 8,536 downwards.
AGTCAGATTTTCATTAACGGTTAATTCTTCATCAAGAATGCTGTTTTGAAAAACAACGCCTATCTTAGGTTTCCTTCTTTGACCGTTATCATCAAAATATTCAATTCTTCCTGAAGTTGGTTGCAAGATTCCAATCAACATTGAGATTGTTGTCGACTTTCCAGCACCATTATGTCCCAAAAATGCGACTAGTGAACGTGCAGGAACTTCTATACTAAGGTTATTAACTGCCGCTTTTTGACCATACTTTTTAGTTAAATTATTTGTAATCATTTTCATCATCTTCACACTCCTATTTTTGCTTACCTGAAGTGTAGCAAATGTCTAAAGAGAATTACCGGGATTGCAGATAAGAAGCAAATTCATGAACATAAGAGGTACATACTTAAGCATGAAATAATTAATATACTAACAAAATAAAATTCTAGCTTTATACAAAACGTATGTTCGATAGATTATTATCATTATTCTTAAGCGTCCAGAAAGTAAAAAAATAAAATGAAAACTGTTATTTATGAGACTTGAACAATAATAGAAAATAGCAACTTTTTAATTTTAAGATTAGCTTTACGCAGTAATTTTGAGAAATCACGGATTGTTTTAGAGTTATTAAAATAATCATAGAACCACTAGTCAAAATCTTTGCTTGCAACAATATCTATTCCAAAATTATTTCTAAAAACATTGAAAGATGCAAAATGTTTTAAGATTTCGACTTCATTCAGAGTCATAATCTGCTAATAGGAGATAACGGTCAAAAATATTTCAATTATTTTGTGTTACCAAATAACTAACAATTGTTTCTTACTATCCAAGTGCAAGCTGAAGCTACATCCTTTGTTTCAATTATATTATCTAAGTGATAATCATTTCGAACTTCCTTTCTTCCCGTTGCTACGTGAATACCTAAGATATTTTCTTTCGTAGCTAATTGCATATCAGATTTATAACTATCTCCAATAATTATCGCTGATTCATTGGAAAAATTATATTTTTTATGAGCTTGCGTAATCAAACCATTCTTAGGTTTACGACATTCACAGTTTTCAAATTCAATATGAGGACAAACAAAAACGTCATCAAATCCAAGCTCCACCATTGATTTTTTAAATTTCTCATAATCTATATCACCGGAATTAATATGTGTTTGATTTGTTAAACAATAGACAGCAATTTTTGATTTTTTTAATTTTCTAATTGCTTCATCAAAACCAGTATAAGGTTTAAAATCTTCAATCATCTTAAAATGTCCATCTCCACCAACAGTTCCGTCTCTATCAATAAATACAGTTGTGATTGTCATTTTTAACCTTCTTTTTAAAATTTTTTTAAAAAAAGAAACTTTATTCAGAAAACTTTACTATAAGTACTTTTACTTTAACATAATCTCGTAATGATATATTCATCTGATTATCTTAGTTTTTGCATAAATTGACAGAAAATGGAGCTGGGTCAAAAGTTAAAATTTGACCCAGCTCTCTATTTATTCCGTATAAATGCGTTCCATAAGTCAAAATTCTCCGCCAACTTCGAATTACTCATATCAAATATCAAATTAGCACTCAAATTCCCCCGGCTTTGTACTGCCTTCTTTTTTACTTTACAATTCATATACATTAAAAATTCTACTACATCTACTATTAGTGACATACATAATAGATGACTTTTTATTCCTGATTTTATCACTAACTATAAAATCAATTAACTTCACTCTAATTTAGTCCCCTTTGTCTCCTTACCCAATATTATAATTGCTAAAACAGCAACCATTATTGCTACACAAAAGATAGTAAAAATAATCGTAAATGAATATTGTCTAGTTAACATTTCACCAACCATTAACGGTCCTAAAATTCCACCTAATCTTCCGACACCTGCTGCAATTCCTGTACCAGAAGCACGTATTTTTGTAGGATATTGTTCTGGTGAGTACGCATATAATGCTCCCCAAGCTCCAAGATTAAAAAAGGACAACAATATTCCAAAAGATAATAGTGAAAATAAGTTTGAGGCACTCCCAAATCCTAATGCGCTAATTGCTGTACCGATCAGAAAAGTTGTTAAAACCCATTTACGCCCCCACTTTTCAATCAACCAAGCTGCAACAAAATATCCTGGTAGCTGAGCTAATGTCATAATTAATGTATATCCAAAACTATGCATTAACCCATATCCTTTCAATATAACTACACTTGGTAACCACAAAAATATTCCATAATAAGAAAAAACAACCATAAACCATACAATCCAGAGCATAATTGTTGTCTTATAATAACGAGAATTCCACAAATTAAGTAAATTTTCTTTTAACGACGGCCTCTTTATCGATTTTTCATTCCAAGCAATCGTACTTTCCTTTAACCCATACCTCAAATACAGCGCATAAAACGCCGGTAATGCAGAAATTAAGAGTGCGGTTCTCCAACCCCAAGAAGGAATAATAAAGTATGAAATAATTGCCGCAATAATCCAACCACCAGCCCAAAAGCTTTCTAATAAAACAACAATTCTCCCTCTAGACTTAGCTGGGACATTTTCAGAAACTAAGGTCGAAGCAACGGGAAGTTCCCCACCCAGTCCCGCACCAACAAAAAAGCGAAGAATCAAAAAAAGAATATAAGTGGTTGTAAATGCAGAAATCCCCGTAGCTATCGAAAACAATAACAGTGTTATTATTAAGATATCTTTTCTTCCAAAACGATCAGCTAATATACCAAAAAGAATTGCGCCCATCGCCATTCCGATGGAACTAACACTTCCAATCCAACCCATTTGCGCTTCGTTCAAATTCCATTCTGATTTTAATGCTGCTATGATGAAAGAAAGCATTCCAACATCCATTGCATCAAATAACCATGCCATTCCAGTAGTCAATAATAATTTATTAGTCTCATTTCCTTTTTTTAACATCCTTAACTCTCCCCTATTATAAATATATGTAAAGACACCCCTAACATAAAAGTAATTATGTCTTGTTTATAGGTGTCTTGTCAATATAATTCGTAGAAAAAATTTAATTTCTCATTAATATCATGTATTGGTACGTTCCAATATATAATTAAGTTGAACTTTAAATTGATTTAAGTTATTATAAACATATGAACAAGATGATTAACTACAATCTCAAGGAGGTAGCTATATAATGACTCAAGATTACTCATCACCTGAATATTTGAAATTGGTTGATGCCTTTTGGCGTGCTGCTAATTATGTCTCTGTTGGTCAATTGTACTTAAAAGGCAATCCTTTACTCGATCGTCCGTTAACCGCTGACGATGTAAAGGTAAAACCCATTGGACACTGGGGTACGATTGCTGGGCAAAACTTCATCTATGCCCACTTAAATCGTGTCATCAATAAATATGATTTAAACATGTTTTACGTTGAGGGTCCTGGACATGGCGGTCAAGTCATGGTTTCAAATGCCTATTTGGATGGCAGCTATACAGAAACTTACCCACAAATCACACAGGATGCTGCTGGAATGAAGAAACTCTTCAAACAATTTTCATTTCCTGGTGGGGTTGCTTCACATGCGGCACCAGAGACTCCAGGTTCAATTCATGAAGGCGGAGAATTAGGGTATTCGCTATCTCACTCAGTTGGTGCTATTTTTGATAATCCCGACTTGATCGTTGCTGCAGTTGTTGGTGATGGTGAGGCTGAGACAGGGCCACTTGCAACATCTTGGCAATCTAACAAGTTTATCAATCCCATCAACGATGGTGCAGTCTTACCTATTCTTGACTTGAATGGCTTTAAGATTTCAAATCCAACAATTCTTTCGCGTCAATCTAATGAACAATTGCAAGAATACTTCCATGGGATGGGATGGGAACCAATCCTTGTCGAAGGAGATGATCCTACAAAACTGCATCCTGCAATGGCGGCAGCTTTGGACAAAGCAATCGAAAGTATCCATACAATTCAAAAAAATGCACGTGAAAACAATGACGCTACACTTCCAAGCTGGCCAATGATTATTTTCCGCGCACCAAAGGGATGGACTGGCCCTAAGGAATGGGATGGTGAACCAATTGAAAAATCATTCCGTGCACATCAGATTCCAATTCCTGTAGATCAAAATGATATGCAGCATGCAGATAAATTAATTGCATGGCTCAAAAGTTACCATCCAGAAGAATTGTTTGAAAAAAATGGGCAATTAAAGAAAGAAATTGCTGCGATTGCTCCCACCGGAAAACATCGTATGGGAGCAAATCCTCATACAAATCCCGGCAGCTTAATCAAAGATTTAATCCTGCCTGACTTCCGTGACTATGCAATTGATACTGAGAAACAAGGACAAAAAGTCGCACAGGATATGACAGTATTAGGTAAATATCTACGAGATATCATTAAGTTAAATGCGCAAAATCAAAACTTTAGAATTTTTGGACCTGATGAGACATTGTCGAACCGCCTTTCACCAATTTTTGAAGCTACAAATCGTCAATGGCTTGAAAATATCAATGAACCTTTTGACCAGTTCTTAGCTCCAAATGGTCGTGTAATTGATTCACAATTATCAGAACATCAAGATGAAGGCTGGTTAGAAGGTTATGCACTAACAGGTCGACATGGTTTGTTTGTTAGTTACGAAGCATTCTTGCGGGTTGTTGATTCCATGCTTGCACAACATTTCAAATGGTTGCGCAAAGCCAAAGAACAAACTTGGCGCAGTGAGATTCCTTCACTAAACGTGATTGCATCTTCAACAGTCTTCCAGCAAGATCATAATGGTTATACGCATCAGGACCCAGGTATTTTAGGGCATTTAGCTGATAAAAAGCCGGAATTTATTCGTGAATATCTACCAGCCGATGCTAATAGTTTATTGGCTGTAATGGCTCACGTATTGAATGACCGCGAAAAGATTAACCTGATTGTTTCTTCAAAACACCCACGCCAACAATTCTATTCCGCAGCTGAAGCAAAAGAATTGGTTGATAATGGATTGAAAATTATCGACTGGGCTTCAACTGATGAAAATACTAAACCTGATTTAGTAATTGCTGCAGCGGGAACCGAACCAAATTTGGAAAGTCTTGCAGCGATTTCAATTTTGCATGAAGCTATTCCTGAATTAAAGATTCGCTTTATTAATGTGGTTGACTTGTTAAAACTCCGCAGCCAAAGATTAGATCCTCGTGGCTTAAGCGATTCAGAATTTGACGCATACTTTACCAAAGATAGTCCGATAATCTTCGCTTTCCACGGTTATGAAGGATTGATTCGTGACTTATTCTTTGATCGTCATAATCATAATCTCTTCGTGCACGGTTACCGTGAAAATGGTGATATCACCACACCATTTGATATGCGTGTTCTTAACCAAATGGATCGCTTTGATCTTGCTAAATCAGCTGTATTGAGCCTACCAGATTCTGAAAAATATGGACAATTTGTTGCTAAAATGGATAGTATTATTGCTAAACATCATCAATTCATTCGTGATGAGGGTATTGATTTACCTGAAGTTGAAAATTGGACATGGAAACCAATTAACTAATAATTTATCTTAATTCAAAAAAACACTGACAATTTTTTGTCGGTGTTTTTTTGTAGTGTTATACAACTTCAAAACTTTTTAAATACGCTGTTATCTTATCTCTAACTTGCGCATGCTTTTTAGAATCATAAGAATAAGCTTTGTCACTCCAATGATCTGCACTATATAACCATACTGGCTTTTTCAATCTTTCAGATTTTTCTGTACTGTATCTTGGAAAGACATGTGCATGTAAAAAATTGTCAGTGTTTCCTAAAATATCGTAATTGATTCTTGCTGCATTTGTTGCGTGCATTACAGCATCACCTAGAATGCTCATGTCCCTCAAAAAGAATGTTCGCTCGTCTAAATCTAAATCATTAAGAGCGTTAACCTCCTTCTTAGGCAACAACACTGAGTATCCTTCAAGAAATTGTGTATCTCCAAACACAGCTATTCCGCCCTCTAATTCGGCCATTACCATCGGGTTAGTTCCTGCAAGAGCTGATCCTATTCGATCTTCAAACCATTGCTTTGTCAAAAATATCACATCCTTCAAAATTCTATTAAAATGCTCTTCTGTGCTTTAAGAATGCATTATTAATGTGCTCAAATTTGATTTTAGGATAATAATTCATTGCCGATTCAGCAGCTAATAGAACTAAGGAAACATCAGGTCCAATTTGATTTCTTAATTCCTCAACCAACTGCTTCCCGATTCCTTGTCTTTGATATTTTTTGTCAACTGCTAAATCAGAGAGATAGCAAGCATAGCTAAAATCTGTGATGGCTCTTGCAATCCCTACTAACTCATGCTTGTCATTCCACGCCGTCCAGATAATCGAAGCATTTTTAAGCATTTTTTCCAGTCTAGGTAAGTCTCCAACCGGTCGATGAATCCCTGAATTCGTGAACAATGCTGCCAATTGTTGCGCAGTTATCCCTTTGCTATTTGAATAAGTAATCATGTTTAAGACTTCCTTTCCCTCAGAAATTATTTTTTATTGAATTTTCGTTTGAGCCATCCTTTAAACTTTAAGAATGTCAAATATTGTTTACGGGAATTTTCGATACGACGATAGCGTACTCGGTTTTTCTTATAAAAATCTTGATGATAATTCTCTGCAGGCCAAAACTTTTCAGCCTTGCGAATCGGTACTATTATTGGCTTGGTATATTTTCTTGATTGTTCAAGTTTTCTTTTTGAATCAGTCGCAATTTCTCTTTGTTCTTTATTTTTAACAAAGATTATCGGTTGGTAATTAGCGCCACGATCATTAATTTGTCCACCATCATCAGTCGGATCAATCAATTGCCAATACAACTCTAGTAATGTTTCATAACTAATAAGTTTTTTTTCATAGATAATCTCAACTGCCTCGACATGTCCAGAAGTTCCCCGACTGACCATCTCATAAGTTGGGTTCTCAACCTGACCGCCAGTATATCCTGAAATCACTGCAATAATCCCTGGTCTTGTTTCAAATGGTTCAACCATACACCAAAAGCAGCCGCCTGCAAAAATTGCACGTTCAACATCTGGCCCATCATTTTCAAAATGTTTTGCCAAGTCAAAAGGTTCAATCTCTTGATTTTTTCCAGAAAGCTTTGCATAGAAATCTGCTACATCGGGTGTCAAATTATTCCTTGCTGCAAGTGGTCGCAAACGATATTCAAGTTCTGAAAATGCCTGTTCATTATTTGTTCCGTTCTCAATCTCTGATTTGCACTTAAGTAGTTGCTCTCGTTCCCACTCTCTTGTAGCTGTATTTAGCACCAAGTTATAGATTTCATCTAAAGTTATATTGGCTCGCTTCATTTTTCTACCAACCTTCGCCTGAATTTGAAAGTATCATAGCATACTTTTATAACTCGACCCAACATGTTAGTTTTATGTTATTAGTTCAGCTGCCAGCTTTAAAATCATCTGCTCATTATTATCATTTATTATGATATCAGAAGCATTAAGACAGTCTTTTTCCCGCCACCAACTTTTTAGTTGCTCAGTTGAAAAAGGAACTTCCTTTTTATTATTATTTTTGATGGTTTGTTCAAAGGATATGTCTAAATAGAAGACTAACGCTCTTCTTTCAAATTCATTAACTGCTTCTTTAAGCATCTCTGAATAGACATCTTTTCTTAGAATTCCTTCAAGAATTGTGACCTCATAATTTTGTTTTCCAAATTCAATCATTTTCATCATTAATTCGATTGAAATATTCCCAACGTGATCATCTGAATGCAAAATATCTCTTCGAATAATATCTTGTTGAATCAGAAGACTTCGTTTGATTCCATAATAATTTTGAATTTTCTTTGCTAAAGATGTTTTACCACAACCAGAATTACCACGAATAATGATTAAAATCGGTTCACCCAAAGAATCATCTCTTTCAAAGGTTGTATTATGCAAACTATAATTTTAAACATTCACTATGCTACTGCTTAAAGTTTTGCTATATGCAATTAATCATTCAAATTATATCGTAACTTCATTTTTTCAGACCCTGCTATCACCATTTCACCCAGTAACTTAGTTTGTAATTTTAAAGCCTCATCTGCAAACTTTTGATTAGCTTCTTCAAGATATTTATCGCTGTTATTTCCTTTATCATTGAAATTCTTATCGATATCATTTTGAATCTTATGATAATTACTCATAGCTTCTAATTCATAACTATTGCGCATATCCACGTAAAAATCATAATCTGTATCTCCTAAAAGTGCTGTTGTACAACTTAACCAGTACATATTATTCAGATTAAATGTCCCATCTGCATCTTTAAAGCTTGCAGGTGTATCATTAACCTTTGCATAAAATGGTACGACTGTATTAAAGGTGTTTGCTCCAAAAGCTAACCAATGTACGCCAGCTAGTTCAGCAGGAACATCATTTCTAATTTGCAAAATATGTACATTATGATTTCGATTGATTCCAATGGGTCTAAATAACGTCTTTTCCTCGTCTGTCCCTGAACCATAAACATCATATTGGTCCCCTGTCAATAAAATAGACAATTTAAATAGAGACTTTTTTGTCCTATG
>NZ_JBDNTS010000013.1:15902-71854 GCF_047719775.1 Liquorilactobacillus sp. | reverse complement strand
ACCCGTAACTCCGCCTTGAGAGGGCGACGTCTTAACCAATTTGACCAACGGGCAAAATACTCTTATTATTATACATTCATTCTGAACAATGTCAACCTTATTTTTTAACAAAAAATTGCACGTAAAAGCAGCATATGAAGATAATTATACAATAACAAACACAGAAAATTATAACAATATCGAATACCTGACTATTAATGAATTGACGTGAAAACATGAAAAAAATTGTAGTTACACTCCACTTCAATAATCTAATATATAATTCTCTCAAATCTGTATTCATTCTTCATTCTATCCTCTTTTATAATCAATTACCAAGTCAGGAACAGCTTCAAAATTGCGATTATAAAATTGCACATGCAGATTATTCTGCACACCAATCTCAATCAACGCGTAGGTCCCGCCTATACTGCTGTATTTCCCTCTTGGAAAGCTAATACTACCTGGATTAAGAAATAAGCACCCATTATTCATTTCTGCACCTAAAAGATGTGTGTGACCGTACAACGCAATTGTTGCTTCATTTTCCTGCGCTAAGAGGTCCAGACTATTCAACCCGCTATTTACACCATATAAGTGCCCATGTGTCAATAAAACAGTTTCAGAGCCCACAGTAGTAACTATTTTTTTTGCAAATCTAGAATCATAATCACAATTTCCCTTTACCACATGAAAATCATTGAATAATTCATCATCCGCTTCAAGCTCTGAGTCCCCACAGTGGAACATCGCATTAACCTTTCCCTTATACTTTTTCAGAAGTCTTACCAAGATGTCACGGTCTCCATGGCTATCACTCACTACCAATATTTTTTCACCCATTATTCTTTAACCCACCAATCGTCAAATTTTTCACTCAATTCCTTAATTGCCTGTCCGCGATGACTAACCTTATTTTTCTCAATGGGTGTTAATTCTGCAAAAGTTTTGTCAAGCTTAGACAAATAAAATAATGGATCATATCCAAAACCAGCAGCACCCCGTAATTGCTTCAATATCCGCCCCTTAACATTCCCACTAACTATCAGTGGTTCTCTCCCAATACGAGTAACAACTAACGAAGTATGAAATACTGCAGTTCTTTCCTCATCAGGAATATCTTCCAACTTACTAAGTAACTTCTTATTATTAGCAGCATCATCATGATCACCTGCGTAACGCGCAGAGTAAATCCCGGGTTCTCCTCCGAGCGCATCCACCATTAACCCAGAATCATCAGCTACAACAGCTGTCTGCAACAGGTTAGTTAATGCCCATGCCTTGATCAATGCATTTTCCGTAAAGGTTTCCCCATTTTCAATAATTTCTGGAATCTCGTCTAATTCATTTAGGGTTTCAACCCTGAAACCTTTTGGTTCAAAAAAAGCCCTGAATTCGCGAGCTTTCCCCTTATTTTTTGTTGCTATTAATATTCTTTTCATAATAAACCTCACTGTTAAATAATGTAGTTCTCTTCACTAATTATACAGATAAACCTTGATAGTAGCAAAAATCTTCACTATTATTTAAATTTTAAATTAGTTACAACTTTTTTTGACATTTCAATGTATAATCATTAGTAGATCGAATTAAAGGAGAGTCGTCATGGACGTAAATAAATATCTAGAATTGTCACAAAATAAGGGGTTGGAAAATACTCTTGGCTATGAAATTATACGTGACATCTTGGTCCCAGAACTAATCGGGGATAACTCCAATATTCTCTATTGGGCGGGAAAGCGATTGGCACGCAATGTATACCTTGCTAAAGATGATGATTTGCCAGTCTTCTTTTCTAAAGCCGGCTGGGGAGATTTAAAACGAATTAAAGGACATCAAAAACAGCAACTTTTCGAATTATCAGGTGACGTTATCCAGTTGCGCAACGACATTATTGAACAAGCTGATTTTCTATTAGAGGCCGGCTTTCTTGCAGAGACAATTCAATTACAAACCGGTTTTGTTTGTGAAGCTATCATTAAGGAAATCAAAAAAAAGAATGGCACCGTATCTTTCTTAGTCCAATTAGATCCGGACGATCCAATTGACAGCATATTGATTCCCGAAAAAGAACCACTTCATTTCTCTGAATAATTTGTAATTAGACTCTTAGAAATGTGAAAATCCTGTTGCTTTAAATATTACTATAGCATGGGTTAAAGGGGTTTGGGAAAATGCGTTCTTGGATAAAAATAAGCATAATAATTGTGATTTTAGACCTCTTAATCGTATTTGGAGTCTATCACTGGTATGAAAAACTGATTTGGAAAACACCCTACTATAGCAGCACACAAGATATTGAACTTGTATCTGATGATCAGCAAGTCCAGCGCTTGACGTCACAGCAGTATCATGGATTTATCCGCTTGACTCATCGCGCAATCAAACGACAACTAGATGGATATAATTTCGAAGATCTGCATGGTTATAATATAGAAATCTGGAAAACAAAGCAGCCACATGTCTATTACATCAATTACGTTTGTGGAACAGATTTTTTGGTTCAACGCTTCAGTACTGTGATGAGCATTCGCATAAAAGAACCAACACTTAGAGGAAATCCGCACTTTAAAATTGTGAAATTTATCAGTCATTTGCCACGCTAACAAGCAATGCCTGCATCTAAATACTAAAAAATAGATCCTGAGTCAAAATTTAACTTTTGACTCAGGACCATTTTTATTTTATATAAATCTTAGCTATTTTAATAATTAATAATCTAAATTCTGCCACTTCTTCGTATAAAAATAATTATCCATCTTATATTGCGGTTTTGCCTGTTTTTTTGTCAAAAACGGATTAACATACTGATCAACGGCCAGCCAGCCACGCCAACCAAGATGAATTGTATCTTGCATAAAGTATGGCTTTTTACCTTCTTTAGACAAATTCGCAATGTGGGTGAATCCTTGTGAATTTAATTGATACGTAATCTTATTGTTAAAAGTTTGAATCATCGACATTGATAATCCAGTATATTTTGCCCATTTTTCATTGACTGGTGGAATGATAAACAAAACATTTATATGATGCTTTGCAAACTCATTTAATACAAGCTGAAAATCTGAATACTCGACAGACTTGACATAACTAAAGTTTCTTTGTTCCCCTGCCAATTTTTTGTAAACAGGTTTTAATTTGTGATTCCAAAAATTATTATCAATACGCAAAGAATTATTTGTTGTATTGGCCTTGCCTAATTCATACCCTATCTTGTCAAGTTTAGCTTCATTATAAACTGCAGGTAGTTCCTTTTCTCTTTTTTTAATCAATGCTTCTCGATTATTTAGCGAAATCGTTGAAAATAATTGATCTTCATGATCAAGTTCGTTTTTTACCGAATGCAAATAGGTCTTCTGAAAGCTAGTTAATCGTTGTCCTGCAGCAATCCGCAAAACACTATCATCAATTTCATCCGTAGAGTCTTTAGGATTTAGCGCGAGTAATCTTTCAGCCGCGTATCTATTTTCAGTTGTTGGCTTTGCCTTCAGTAACCAATTCACAATTTCCGGTCGTGGGTAAAAATAATTGAAAGCTGCAGGATCAATTCCACCTTTAACAAACCATTGTGGTGAAATAATAAACACAGCTTTTTTATTATTCAATTCATTGCCAAATCCCTGCATCTGCCAGAACTGAGTTATCGACTGCGTTCCTGCAGTTCCTAGTAAAAACGGACGATAGCTACGATGATATTTTTGCGCCAATACTGATGGATGAAGTGCGTCTATTCTTGAAAGTTCTGATGATCCAAAAAAAGGAACATAATTTTCCTTAAAAGCTGCACGTTTAACCGCCATTCCCTTAAAAACCTGTGGGGATTGGGAGAGCGCTGCCTTTTGAATCGTGCTTTGTGAAATTTTATCTGGCCTGAATGGGGAAAACAAGAAACCAAGAACAATTATGGCTGCACACACAACCGGGCCGAAAATCAAGAATAGTCTTTTGAAAATAATCATGCTTTTAATGATTCAACTTTCGCAATAATCTTGTTAGGTGTTTCCCATTCACTACGTTCAAATTCTGAAACTGGTACATCGACTCCGCATTGTGTTTGCAATTCAAGTAGTAATTGCACAGTTGCCATTGAATCAATCAGGCCTGCATCAAAGAGATTAATATCAAGGTTAGTTGCAACCTCATCGCTTCCGGTTAAATCTTGTAAAATTTCAATAATTTGTTCTTTCATTTTAAAAACTCCCTTTTTATTTCATAATATGGTGAAACATCATTGTGTTTAAGAAACCTGAAAAAATCAAGAAACTAAAACAAACTGTATTAAATGTTAGAAAAATAGCAAATAATTTCGTAAAACGATTACTTGGAATTTGCTGGCGGTGCTTCTTTTTAAAACGCAACCATGCATCACAAATAATGATTGCACACGCATGAAATAAACCATAAACAATGTAATACCATGTTACTCCATGCCAGAATCCCATTATTAAGAATAATGTTAAGTACCCTAAGTTAGCAATCGTTATGCGACTTTTAATCAGTTTCTTCTTCATTATAAAAAATACCAGTCGCATATAAATGTAATCTCTAAACCAAAATGACAATGTCATATGCCACCTATTCCAGAATTCCTTAATATTTGGAGCAGCAAACGGTTTGTTGAAATTCATTGGCGTTGCAATTCCCATAATATAGCTCGTTCCAACTGCGAACAAGCTATAACCCGCAAAATCAAAAAACAAATCCATTGACCAAATATACATATAGGCAACAAGCCACCAGGATAATCCGCCATGTGCTAATGCATTTTGAGCAACTTGTGGCATTAGAAGTGTTCCAAAAAAGTACGCGATAAAGAACTTATAAAGAAATCCCAGAAAAATATACCAAACTCCCTTTTCAAGTAAATCCAAATACTTTTCCCGCGAAAGCTGCTTATTATAATCTCCGATAAATCGACGATATCGATCAATCGGACCTGAAGAAATAGTTGGAAAGAATAGTAAAAACTGGATTGTTTGCCACAACTTAAATTCTTTAATTGCTCCATCACGAATTTCCATAATCATTCCAACGATTTTGAAAGTAATATAACTAATTCCCAAAAAACCGATAATTGAAACTTGTCCACCATAAATCGCGGGTGTAATCTTGACAATTATCAAAGGAATAATAGCTATAAACACAGTCAGATAGAATATCCATGAGTTATTTGACCTTAACCTATAATTAAAATATAGCTTAATCAAAATAATTTCTAAAACCACATAAACAATTAAAGCGATTCCTTGGTGCCACTTTATCCCCCCAAAGGACAATAGTAAAAAGCCAAAAGAAATAAGTGTTTGATACCAATAAATTTTCTTTTCACACAGATTCGCAATAACTACTGGTAACAGCGTCAAAGCTATCAACAAAAAATATGTTGGATTTTGATACGGTTGCATATTAATCATTAGCTATTGACCTCGTTCAGAATCTTCTTACGATCCACCTTGCCATTATTAGTAAGTGGTAATGACTCTACATAAACATATTTCTGTGGAATCATATAGGGCATCATCAAAGTCGTTAGTTCTGTTTTGATTGCCTTTGTTAGTGCAAATTCCGATTTAAACTCGTTTTCCTTTGGAACTACATAGGCCACAATTTGTGTTGCTTTATGATTAACATCGTACTTAACCGCACATGCAGCCTGCTTAATCAATGAGACCTGGTTTAGATGGTGATCGACTTCTTCAAGCTCAATTCTGAAGCCATGAAGCTTGACTTGAAAATCAATTCTTCCATGATATAACAGCTGTCCCTCATCATCAATTTCAGCTAAGTCACCAGTGCGGTAGGCATGCTTGCCCTTAAAATCAACAAATGCTTGCTGCGTTTTTTCAGAATTATTCAAATATCCTTTAGAAACACTTGGACCAATTATTAGTAGCTCTCCTGACATTCCAGCTGGTAATTCATGCAGATCTTCATCCACAATCAACAATTCGGTATCATCCTTGGCAACTCCAATTGGTAATCTAGGATAACGCTCAAGAACATTTTCATTAATCAGCACCTGACTAACCGCAACTGTAGCTTCAGTTGGCCCATATGTGTTATAAATACTTGCTTTTGGAAAACGCTCCTGCAGCTTCTGTGCTGCCTTATGCGTGAACTCCTCACCACAAAATAGAAAATGTGTAATTGTGGGATAATTATCTTCATTGAAATTCTTATCGAGTAAACAGATATCCATGAATGAGGGTGTTGAAACCCAGATATTTAATTCTAATTTTGGCAGTAGTTCAAATAACTTTTTAAAATTATCAGTTACTTTCTTCGGTAATACAGTCAATTTTCCACCCTGTGTTAGTGCAGGATAGAGCGACATTACAGATAAATCAAATGAATATGCCGGTTGCGCTAGAAATGTTTTTCCAGCTGTAATTCCAAAATCACTTCTCATCCAATCCAAGAAGCTTTGCAAATTATTAGCACTTATCTGTACCCCCTTGGGCACTCCCGTAGTTCCCGAAGTAAAGATTGTATAAAAGATATCATCATCGCTAACTTGATATTTCGCAGCAGTAAAATCTTTTGTCTCATTATCAAAAGTCTGCTCTAGCGCTTCTCTATCTAAGATAGTGAGGCCTTCTAATTTTACCGTTAACTTTTCAACAGCAATGCATGCTGCTGGTTTTGCAATTTCATTAATTTGAATAATTCTTTCGTTTGGTGATTCCCCATCTAATGGTATATATGAATGCCCTGACTTTACAACTGCTAAAAAAGAAACAAGCATTTCAAAGGTTTGTCCACCAAATACCAAAATAGGTGCTTTTTTGGGTAAGTCCAAACTTATTAATTTCTGAGCCAAAGAATCCGACATCTTCCTCAACTCTAAATATGTGCGCTTGTCACCCAGATAATCATACACAATTGCATCTGGCATCATTTCGGACCATTTATCAATTTGTTGAATAATGTTCACGAGCAAAAACATCTCCCTTTTTAAAACTCATTATAGATAAAGTGCGGACCATTCATGCCACTATAGCTAAACAAGTACACTAAGCCCAATATAATAACTGTATAAAAAACAGTTTTTAAAAGAAATTTTGTAACTTCGTTTTTAATCAACCTATTACTAAACTCTTTCAAACAAAGTCCCCCCAATTCCTTGATTGTTACTAAATTCAAGTTCATATAAAATTCGTAATAAATTCACAAGGAATTCACAATTTATACAACTATAATGATTACATCTCTTGTAAGTTGTTACAAGTAATTTTCCTATAAGATTTCTTAAAGAATTTGTAAAGTCTACTTAACTTTGTAATACTTTTGTAAAAAAGTAAAGTAGCATATTGACAAATCATATAGTTTTCCTCACTAATCGCATAAAAAAGAAGCTGCACAAATTACTAACTTTGCTACAACCTCAATTTTTATTTTGCAAATAGTCTACATCAGACAGATGTCCATTTAACTCTACTAGTTAATTATTTTTGTCTCTGAACTCTCCTTCAACAACATGATCATCCCCATGATTGCTACCATCATCTTCTGGCATAACAGATGCTGCAATAATATAAATAATTGCACCAATAACCACTTGACCTGGAAAAATTATCAAAATTGCACCAATAATGCGTACGACTGCCTTGTCTAATTCTAAATATTCTGCAAGTCCGCCTAAAACTCCTGATAATATTTTATCTTTTGACTTCATCAATTTTTTATTTTTCATTATTTATCCCACCTTATTTTATTTCGTTATCGCCAGATATATTTGATAGTTTAATTTGAGTTAGCTTCTTTTTCCCCTTTATAACTTGGCTTCCAACATCTTTTCCGAATAAAGTATTATCACCATCTCCATTCACCATCGAATATCCCGTATTACTGCTATCTAATAGTGATATTGTATTATCACCATCACTATTATTAATACTGAGGTTTCCAGTTACACCAATCTTTGTGCCCTCAAAGTCTCCATCGGTAAGCTTGAGTTGTCCGCCACTAATAGTCGAACCAAGAAGATCAATATCTCCGTTAGAGTTTGTCATTGTAACATTATTAAACGTACTTTCGTGGTCAGTCAAGTCTCCATTTTCTAATGAAAATATTCCAGCAGTAAGCTGACTTTGCGCTGTTATATCAACATCCCCATTTTCACTAGCTATCTTAAGCCTATCAGCAGTAAGATTTGCGATATTTGTATCACCATCAGTATTTTTAACTCCAATCTTTTGAGCCTTAATATTTTGAATATTTAGATCTCCTTCAGCAAGGTTTGCACTAATATCTTGTAGAATAACTTTTTTTGGTACTGTAATTACGATTTTCTCACCATTTTCAACTATGTTTGAAATACTAACATAATTATTCAAACTCTTTTTTTGCTGAATATTCAAGCTCCCATCAGAAATTGAAACACTGGGCTGATATCCTCTAATACCTTGATAACTGACTTGATAATGTGCACCTCTAGTAATTACAATATCATTTGTGTTATCTTTGATATTTATTTTTTTAAAACTAGTATTCTTCGATAATACCTGTTTTTTTTCAATTTGCATTAGTATTTGCGGCTTCCAACCATCCAGATATAATAATTTAGCACCGTTTTTAATGTATCCATAACCAGTAAGAAATACTCCAATTAGCATAATACAAAGACCAATAACTATCGTTTTCTTCATTTTCTCTCACCACCCGCTTGTCTACTTCTGAATTTCTTGTACAAATACCGTGCAAAATTCGCAATACACTGTAAAATAACGCGACAAATCCAATAAGCAATTGGTAACAACACCAGTAAGAGCCCTAAAATTATTAGAAATACACCGATATAAAAAAGACCTGTATTTAAACTCTGAAACAATAATGAAACACCTAGATACAATGCAAGCGCCATTCCAACAATTAGACCAGCGAATAAGACAACAACTATAATTATCATTGAAAGAATAATCGCTACCAATGCAATCAACAAACCTCCACCAACTCCAAGTGTCACTGGTGATGATAATACTACTAAAATTATCAGCCAAATCATTTTAGAACTTTTATTTGCTGGCCTAACTTTTTCTTCTTTTTCATCATCCATTTTAACTGAGTGATCTGCCATTATTTTACGTGCCAATTGCTTTGGTGTTCCAAGTCGTGTTTCAATTTCTTTTCTTGTTGTAATTCCTGCGTCAGAAATAAATTCAGAATAAAAACCGACTGCTGCTTCGACCTCGCTTGTTGACAAACCGCTTAACAGTCCCCCCAGTTCTGCTAAATATCTTTGGCTATCCATTCCCATTTTCCCCCTTTCCCCCAAAAAAGATCTGATCCAAGCTTAGCTTATAGCTTTCCCACATCTTCTCTACTGCATGAAGATGATCAATCCCCTCAACTGTAATCTGATAATAACGTCGATTTCGTCCCTGGTAAGATTGATCATATGTTGTTAAAAAACCATCTTTTTGAAGGCGGCGTAAAACTGGATACATTGTTGATTCTGAGATAGCAATTGCAGCCTGTATATCCTGAGTTAGCGCATAACCGTAATAATCCTTTTGCGCTAGTAATGCCAGAACCATTCCATCCAGCAAATCAGCTGATATTTTTATTTTCATAGCTTAACCTCCGCTAACTTTGTAACCAACAATATTATATGTCGTATAATATTGTTTATGTAATTATTATATAAAAAAAAGCAAAAAAGTCAAATGACTTTTTTGCTTTTAATGAGTTTCAATCAGAAACAAATTAAATATATTGTTCCAACTTAGCCTGTAACTGTTCCTTTGGATGATAACCAACCAAAGTATCGACAACTTGGCCATCTTTCTTAATCAAAAGTGTAGGAATACTCATAATTCCAAATTCACTTGCTGTTGCCTGATTTTGATCAACATCAACCTTAGCAAAAGTTACCTTATCACCAATTTCTTCGGATAATTGTTCTACAACTGGTGACTGCATGCGACAAGGTCCACACCATGTTGCCCAAAAATCAGTCAATGTGACACCCGTACTTGTCTCTTTTTCAAATGTTGAGTCTGTCAATTCTTTAATCATTTAATACGCCTCCTGCTATTCTTTAGTAAGTAAATCATAACAAATTATGTGATAAAATCAAGCTTTCTGCCTTACTACTTAAAATATACTACAGTTGCACCATTTCCACCCGCATTAGGTGCCGCAAATTTAAAACTTTTCACAGCTCGGTTTTGTGACAAAAAATCAGTGATTCCTTGCCTTAAAGCCCCGGTCCCTTTTCCATGGACAATTGTCACAGTTGAATATCCCGCCAAAACCGCAGCATCTAGATATCGATCCACCTTTACAAGTGCTTCCTCATAACGTTCGCCACGTAAATCCAAGGTTGGTGATACATGTGCTATATTAGCAGATTTAACACTTGTTCTAATTGCTGTCTTCTTATTATCTTCGACTTTGATTTTCTCCAAATCATCTTCTGCAACCTTCATCTTGAGAATTCCCAGCTGAACTTCCCATTCATGATTTCCGGCTTTGCGCAGCAATACCCCGCGTTGTCCATATGATTTCACAAGGACATCATCATCTGGCTTCAGAATCTGCTTCTCTCTTGCACGACGCAAGACACTATTCTTCTTCAAATTCGTAGGCTGTTCAAGATTATTCAACCGCGTCTTTGCAGAAATTAATTCATCTTCTTTAATAACTGTTCCTGCATTCAGTCGCATTTGTCGTAACTCAGTAATAATTTTTTCAGATTTTTGAGACGCTTGTTCAACAATTTCGTTGCCTTTTCTTTTTGCCTTATCGAGCAAATTTTCTCGTTGATTAACAAACTCATCATATTTCTTATCTAAATCATTATGGAGTTTACGAGACTCTTCTAGATTTTTGTGTAATTCTATTGATTCCTCTTCAACCTGGTGTCTCTTTGAAACCAGGTCTTGAATCATATCATTCAAATCTTGATTTTGTCCTGCAGTTAGTTGTTTTGCCTGCATTATGATGACCTCATTAAGGCCTAGTTTCTGCGAAATGTCTAAAGCATTGCTACGCCCAGGAATTCCTAACAACAAATGATACGTTGGCTTTAAGCTTTCTATATCAAATTCCATACTTGCATTGATTGTTTGCGCACGCTCATAGCCATATGCCTTAAGCTCTGGATAATGGGTCGTTGCCATTACATAACTGCTCTTAGAACCAACATAGTCAAGGATTGCAATTGCAAGTGCTGCGCCTTCTTGTGGATCTGTCCCAGCCCCTAACTCATCGAATAAAAGCAATGAATTATCATCAATCTCAGATAAAATCGAAACGATATTAGTCATATGCGATGAAAAAGTACTCAAACTTTGCTCAATTGACTGCTCATCTCCGATATCAGCAAAAATGTTGTCAAAAATACCAATTCGGCTCTCTTCGAAAGCTGGAATAAAAAGACCAGCCTGTCCCATTAACTGAACTAAACCAAGTGTTTTCAAAGTAATTGTTTTTCCACCTGTGTTTGGTCCGGTGACAACAATCGCTTTGTAATCATCACCTAACATAATATCATTTCTGACTGCTGCTTTCATATCAAGCAGCGGATGCCAAGCTTGTCGCAAATAAACCCTATTTTCAGCCGAAAGCAAAGGTTCCGTTGCTTTAATCTGGGCAGCATATTTAGCTTTTGCATTTACAAAATCAAAAACACCCAGTAGATGTACATTCTGGCGAATTTCTGTCGTATAAGGCGCAATCAATTCTGAAAGCTCCCGCAAGATTCGCACAATTTCTTCTTTTTCGTTTGCTTGCTGTTGCTTCAAGCGATTATTCAATTCCACAATCTGCCTTGGTTCAACAAATACTGTTTGCCCTGAAGCACTTTGATCATGGACAACACCTCCAAAATGGCTACGATATTCCTGCTTAACAGGAATCACATATCTGTCATTCCTAATCGTAATAACTGCATCACTTAGATACTTGGATGAGCTACCATGCACTAATCCATTTAATTGAGCTCTCAATTGACCCTCAATCGCTGCAATCGAACGTCTGATTCCAGCTAAAGCAGCTGAAGCCTCATCCATTACATGACCATCACCCTCAATTGAAGTTAATAAGCGTTTGTTAACTTCAGGTAAAACTTGCAATTCATCAGCTAATTCATCTAGTGAAATCAACTCAATTGCATCATCATCGAGTTTTACAAAAAATCTTCTAACCTCATTTGTCGCACGCAAAACTTTGCTGATAGCTGCTAATTCTTTGCCATTCAAGCTGGCTGCAATATCTAAGCGCTTTAATGATTGCGAAACATCCAATAATTTAGGAACTGGGATTGCGCCTTTCATTCGCAAAATATCTGCACCATCTCTGGTTTGCGCAATTCGCTGTTTAATTTCTGCTATATCACTACTTGGTTCAAGTGTTGCTGCTTGCTTCTCCCCCATTGGAGTACTTACAAAAGGCAATAGATTTTTTTTTACTTTGGCAAACTCTAGAGTCTTCAAAGTTTTACTATTCACAAAACTTCCCCCTATACACTACTATCATTTTCTTGCAGCCAATCTTTTATATTCTGTGACATCACAGGCGTCTTTTCCAAAATAAATTGAGCCACTCCCGATTCAGAAACTGTCTCTCTGACACTCGTAGTTGGCCAAGACTGCATAATAATTAAAGCTGCAAACGTAATTAAATAAGTTAATATAATTGAAACCGCCCCACCCGCTAAAGCGTTTAGTTGGCCAATCACCGGAATCTTCTTTACTAGATTAAATGTTCTGATTATCCGATAAACTACAAATCCACCTACGAGCATAATCAACCAGTATGCCAATCCATAGTAAAAAGTTGAACTCCCGCTTAAACTTCCTTGATCCGCACTCCATGTTGCAGAGCTCTGATTGAAGGATTCTACCAATTGCTGTAACCAGCCACCAACCGTTCCTGCAAAACTATGTGCAATAAAGAACAGCACCACTAATCCAACCAAATTCAGCAACATCAATAGTAATCCTCGATGCATTCCATGTATAAAAGCCAAAAACAATACTACAATAATGATCACAGATAATATCATCTAATCACCTACTTTTCTCTTGCATCCAACAACGCTTGTAGCTTTTCAACCTCTTCTTCTTTATACAACTGATCTGAAATGGCATTAATTGCCAACAAAACAGCCGCACGTTCCTTACTTAGACCTGGCATTAGCCTTTGAATTTCTTCAAACTGTTCTTCAACAAGTTTTACTACTGTACCCATATGTTCGTCTGTACTATTTCCGATAATAGTATAATCATCACCGGCAATTTCTGCCCTGAACCGGCGTTTTTCGTCAGACATTCTTATATCCCTCCCAGATTGAATTATATGACGTTAATTCTAGCATACTATCATAATAAATCTGTGTAATTATCCAATATTTATCAAAAAACAAAATCTTTATTATATCTAATACCTAAAAACTGACACTGGTCATAATTTCTTCATAGATTCCAACTCTGTAATTTCAAATTAATACTCAAAGTTTTGCCTTCTCAAGCTGAATCTTCATTAACTTGCGTACCACAACGCCAAAATATAAGGGCCAAGTCAAAGTATAACTTTTGACCCAGCCCCCAAAAAATTTTACTAATAATCAGACAGAAGCTGGGTCAAAAGTCAAATTTTGATTCAGTTTCTCTATTTATTCCGTATAAACGTGTTTCATAAGTCAAAATTCTCTGTCTAACTTCAAATTTTCTCAACTTATGGCACACTCCCTACTGCATATTCTCATCGTTCAAAAATGTATCGAGTACACCCTCAACCATATCCCATTCATCATCACTCTCGATATCATGTAACTGTGCATCGACAGCTTCTCCATCTTCGTCCGGATCAAATGAGAACGCTAAAACATCAACTTGTTCTTCAGGCTGTGCTCCAGAAGGAATTAACAAAATGTACGACTTACCATAGTCATCCGACTCAAAAGTAAAGAGCACCTCATATAATGTCTCATTTCCATCTTCATCAACTAAGGTCATTAGGTTGTCATTATCATTCATCATGTAATACCTCATATTCTTATTTTTTATTAGTTCTGCAAAAGAGGCCCTTTCTTATCCAGATAGTTTTGTAAAATCAGACCTGCTGCTACCTTATCAATTACTTTTTTCCTCTTCTTGCGTGACGTATCAGCTTGTTCAACCAGCATTCTTTCTGCAGCAACCGTCGTAAGCCGCTCATCTTGAAAATCAATTGGCAATTCAAAAGTTGTTTTGAGTAATTCGCCATATTTTTTCGACGCTTCAACTCTAGGCCCAGAAGTATTGTTCATATTCTTGGGTAATCCCACCACAAAGCCACTGACTTCATACTGCTGTACAAGTTCCTTCACACGTTCAATTCCAAATTCTTCATTATCCTCATCAATAGGAATAATTTCAATTCCTTGTGCTGTCCACCCAAGCAAGTCGCTAATTGCAACTCCAACAGTCTTAGATCCAACATCTAGTCCCATTAATCTCGTCACTTCTTATCCTCCTTATGCAGGTAAGAGCGGACCAATTCCTCAACAATCTCATCGCGCTCATGCTTTCTAATCAGATTACGTGCATCATTAAGTCTTGGAATGTATGCCGGATCCCCCGAAAGAAGATATCCTACTATTTGATTAATCGGATTATAACCCTTTTCTTCTAAAGCTTGGTATACAGTTACTAAAGTTTCATGTACATCCTTTTGGTGATTATCACCAAAATCAAAATACATCGTTTTATCTAACGAACTCATCGCAAGCACCTCCGCATGCATAACCTAATACTATTTTACTAAAGAAAAAAGATTGTCACAATCAAAACACGTGCTTGTAATCATACCGTAACACAATTGTTAATTTTTATTACTACTTATCCTATAAGTTATTACCATTTCTTTCAAGTATAAAAAGGAGTTGAACCAATTATTGATTTGGTTCAACTCCTCCGACCTTCAGTACACTTTATGGGTGGGTGTGCCATAAGTTGGGAAAATTTGAGTACCAACTATAAATTGCGAACATAGTAAGAACTTCGCTATGAGTAATTCGAAGTTAGACGGAGAATTTTAACTTATGAAACACGTTTATTCGTAATAACATAGAAGAACTGGGTCAAAATTTAACTTTTGACCCAGTCCCGGAACACTACTGAAAACAAGTTAATTATAGCTTAAACCAATTAGGCAGTCTTATGATTGAAAACTCTGGCCAAGAAATCACCAAGTAACTGAATAATTAATACAATAACCAATACTAAAAATGTGGCTACAAGTGTAATATCATTAGCGAAGCGCCCATAACCATAAGCAATTGCCATGTTTCCTAGTCCACCAGCACCAACTGCCCCAGCCATTGCAGTTAAGCCAACTAAACTAATCATTGTCACAGTGGTAACTCGAATTAATTCGGAACGTGCTTCCCTAAGGTAGACATCAAAGACCAAGTCCCAAAAGGTCGCTCCTATTGATTGTGCCGCCTCAATAATTCCATGATCAACACTCTTCAGGGCAACTTGAACCTGACGTGCATAGAAAGGAAAAAGTCCTAACGATAGTGGTACTAAAGCACCCAGCGTTCCAATCTGCGTTCCAACGAGCAGGTTAGTAACGGGAGCTATAAAAGCCAACAGAATAATAAAAGGAATTGCTCTGAAGAAAGATACAATCTTGTCGAATATTCCAAAAAATGCTTTATTCGGCAAAATTCCATCTGTATCAGTCAAAACTAATCCGACCCCAAAAAACAGTCCCAGTAATCCGCCGAAAATTGCTGGCCAAAAAATCATATAGAAGGTTTCACCAATAGCTGTTAGCCAACCGCCATCGCCACTCCAACCTTGGGCTACAACATTAGGAAAATATTTTGCAAATAGGTCAGCCATTCTTCTTCACATCCCGTTCTTTAACATCCTTAATGATAACTTCTTGTTCCTTCAAATAGTTAATTGCTTTACTACGACTATCCTCTGTTCCTTTCAGAACAACAAAAATTGTTCCAATTGGTGTGTCGCGCAGAATTTCGATATTACTGTAGATGATGTTGGTCTCAACGTTAAAATCACGGTATAGCTTGACCAGAATTGGTTCACTAACTTTTGAACCCTTATAAATGAGCTGCACTAAGCGCTCATCTTCGGTTAACTTGTTAAGTTCAGATTCTTGCAATACCGCAATTGCTTTCGCAGAACCGCTACCTAAGAATTCCCGTGTCAGTTGTTCCTTAGCATTAGTGAAAATCGAAATCAAATCACCGCGTTCAATAATCTGACCATCTTCCATGACAGCAACTTTATTTGCAATCCGTTTAACCGCATCCATCTCATGTGTAATTAAAACAACGGTTAACCCTAATTTTTCATTAATTTCTTTCAACAAATCAAGAATTTGACTCGTATTTTTAGGGTCAAGTGCCGAAGTTCCTTCATCTGAAATCAAAATCTCTGGATCATTTGCCAATGCTCTCGCAATAGCTACTCGCTGCTGCTGTCCACCCGAAAGCTGTGCGGGATATACATCTGCTTTTTCACTTAAACCAACAAGATCCAATAAATTTTTTGATTTTTCTAAAATATTCTTTTCTTTCAAATTACTGTGTTTTAACGCAAAGGCAACATTTTGTATTACAGTTTGTTCATTAAGCAGATTGAAGTGTTGGAAAATCATTCCTATCTTTCGTCTTCTTTCACGCAACTTCTTATCACTGATAATCTTCTCACCAGAAGCATCCTTCTCATATAAGATCTCGCCATTAACCTCAACCTTTCCAGAGGTAGGATGCTGTAACAAGTTGATTACACGAACCAAAGTTGACTTACCTGCACCTGAATAGCCCACAATTCCATATATATCACCTTTTTCAACATGCAGAGTCACATCCTTTACGGCATCAACTTTCTTATCTTTTTGCGTAAATGTCACACTTACTTTTTCTAATCTAATCGCTTCGCCAGCCATACACTCTTAGCCTCCTACTTATGAACAAGTGTAATTATTTTAATTTAATATCCCATGCACTAATTTCTGCTGTACCATATTGTTTCTTAATTTCCTGTTTTGTCTTTGCTGTTTCGTATGCTTTAACAACTTCTTTGTACACTTTTTTGTTCCTATCTTTCTTATTTGCAGCAATAATATTAATCCATTGTTCTGAATCCTTATTGACTGGTTCTACATAGATTGCAGATTTGTAATCAATTTTTGCAGCTTGCGCATAATTTGTATTGACAACTGCTGCAGTTACATCTGATAACGAACGTGCAGTCTGGCTAGCATCTAATTCTTTGATTTGCAAATTTTTTGGATTCTTAGCAATCGTTTTAATTGTTGCTAAGGCTGTATTTTTTTTCAGTGTAATCAGGCCTGCATTCTTCAAGAGATACAATGCTCTTGATTCATTTGTTGCATCATTAGGAACCGCAATTGTTGCACCATCGGGAATATCTTTAATTTTCTTAACCTTATCAGAATACAAACGAATTGGAGTAATAAATGTCTTACCAATTGCTACAATGCTGGTTTTGTTAGCTTTGTTCCATGCATCTAAGAATGCGTAATGTTGGAAAGCATTGAGATCAACATCACCATTTGCTAAAGCCTTGTTAGGTTGTGAATAATCAGTAAATTTCTTAAATTTCAAAGTAATATTGTACTTTGACTTTGCTGTTTTAGAAACTACTTTCCAAATTGCATCGTCTTGTTTAACACCTGACATGATTCCAATAGTAACTGTTTTGCTAGCAGCTTTCTTTTGTCCCCCACCAAAACTAAAATATCCTACAATAATAATTACAATTGCTACAATCGCCCAAATAATAATATTTTTCTTTTTCATAATTGAATGCACTCCTCATTTTTACACTTTTTGTTACAATTTTTTATTTTTCACTTTCTATCCCCACAGTATTTTTTAATCGAAATAAAAAACCCGTCCTATGAAAAGGACGAGCTAGTCGTGGTACCACCTTAGTTTGTGACAATAAATCATCACCTCAGTAAATCGCAATATAGCCTCTAGAAAACTATATAACAACCTTGCAATTATAACGTCTGCAACCACGTCAACGGCTTAACACTCACCATCACCATTCCAAGTCCATCTTCCAAAATATCTTGTTTCACTTCTTCACACCAACCAGAAGCTCTCTTAGAAACTCAATTCTGTACTCTACCCTTCAAGATGTTTTCATTCGATTATTAATACTATAAGATACATTCTAATCGAATCTTTAATTTTGTCAAGAAAAAAATAACGTAAGACTTTTTTTCTCTATCAGAAAACATTTTATTGTACTAAAGATTATTATACTGGATGCCAATCAGCAGTTATGTTTTTTCTATTTTAATAAATATTCCTTTGCAGCTTCCAGGGCAGCAATAATTCCCTCCGGTTTCTTTCCTCCAGCTTGGGCCATATCAGGCCGTCCACCGCCACCGCCACCTACAAGAGGTGAAATTGTCTTGATTAAATTACCTGCTTTTACGCCTACTTCAATGGCAGCTGGGGAAGCCGCAACAATCAAATTGACTTTATTTTCAGCAGTAGAAGTTGCCAAAACGAGTACATCCGAAATACGTTTTTCTTTCCATTGGTCTGCTAACTGTCGCAACTGATCCATTCCTGAGACTTTAACCTGCGCAGCAATTAACGTCAAGCTACCAATTCTCTCACTTTTATTGAAGATATCAACTGCTTGTTGCTTTGCAAATTTAGCTTCTAATGAACTTTTTTGCTGCTCCAGATCTTTGATCTCAGCTTGCAGTGCTTCAACTTTTCGAGGGACTTCCTTAACTTGAGTTATTTTCAATTGATTAGCAACATCTTGTAACAAGTTACCCTTTTGTTCTAAAAATTCAAAGGCTTCCCGTGATGTAACAGCTTCAATCCGCCGAACCCCTGCACCAACACCAGATTCAGCAATGATTTTGAACAACCCAAGCTCACCAGTATTAACAGCATGATTACCTCCACAGAATTCCATTGAGTAGTCACCAATTTTTACAACACGAACTAGATCACCATATTTATCAGCGAATAATGCGATTGCACCCATTTTTTTAGCCGTTTCTAAATCTGTTTCAACCGTATTAACTTCAAGATTAGCCCATATTTTTTCATTAACGATCTGCTCAACTCTGTGTAAATCTTCAGGAGTCACTGAACCAAGATTTGTAAAATCAAAGCGCAGATAGGTTGGTTCAACCAGTGAACCTGCCTGGTGTGTATGTTCTCCTAAAACATCGCGCAGTGCCTGATCTAACAAATGCGTTGCAGTATGATTCTTACGTACTTTATTGTGGAACGTCTTGTCAACAATTAACTTGTAATCTTCATTGATAGCTAATGGACTAAGGATCTTCACTGTATGCATATTTTGTCCGTTTGGCGCATGCTGAACATTTGTGACCTCTGCAACTACAGCACCAGTTTGATTCATAATTACACCTTGATCTGCAACCTGTCCACCCATTTCAGCATAGAAAGGTGTCTCACTGAAAATTAAATCAGCAAACCCTGTAGCAACGGTATCAACTAATTGATTATTAACAATAATATCCTTTAGCGTTCCCATGGTAATCAACTTCTCATAACCAACGTACTTGCTCTTTGTTTTAATATCCGTCAAAAGTCCATTTTGCACACCCATCGACTTAGCATTGCTGCGAGCTGCACGGGCACGTTCTTTTTGTTGTTTCATCTGTTCATTGAATTCAGTCTCATCAACTGTAAAATTCTGTTCTTGGACATATTCAGTTGTTAATTCAAATGGAAAGCCATAAGTATCATAAAGTTTGAAGGCCAGCTTACCAGAAAGTTTATTTGAGCCCTTTTCTTTTGCATCAGCAATCATTTCATTCAGTAATTGCAGACCGTCTTTCAGTGTTTCATTAAAACGATCTTCTTCCATTCTCACTACCTTGGCAATATAATCAGATTGTTCCAAGACTTCCGGATAATATGACTTCATTATCTGCCCCACAATTGGTACCAAGCGGTAAAGGAACGCTTCATCAATTCCAAGCTTTTGCCCATGCATTACTGCCCTTCTGATCAATCTTCTGATAACATATCCCCGACCTTCATTTGAAGGCAAAGCGCCATCACCAATTGCAAAAGTTACGGCACGAATATGATCTGCAATAACCTTAAATGAGACATCTGTTACTGGAGAATCACCATATTTTGTGCCATTTCCTAATTCTGCAGATTTCTCAATCAATGGTAAGAATAAATCTGTTTCAAAGTTAGTGCGTGCATTCTGGAAAACAGAAACAACACGTTCCAATCCCATTCCCGTATCAATATTCTTATGCGGTAGTGGTTCATATGTTCCATCTGGTTTGTGATTGAACTCAGAGAAAACAATGTTCCAGATTTCAAGATAGCGCTCGTTTTCACCACCAGGATAATTTTCTGGGTCGTCTTCTGAAAGGTTATTGAATTCTTGCCCGCGATCATAGAAAATTTCTGAATCTGGTCCACTGGGTCCTTCACCAATATCCCAAAAGTTGTCTTCAACCTCATAAACATGGTCTTTCGGAAGCTTAACTTCTTCCAACCAAATACGTTTTGCTTCGGTATCTTTTGGATAAACAGTGATATACAACTTATCTGGATTCATTCCAAACCATTTTGGACTAGTCAATAACTCCCATGCCCACGTGATTGCTTCTTCCTTAAAATAATCTCCTACTGAAAAATTTCCCAGCATTTCAAATAAAGTATGATGTCTGGCGGTATGCCCAACATTTTCAATATCATTTGTCCGGATACTTTTTTGTGAACTAGTAATTCTTGGATTATCTGGAACTACTGACCCATCAAAGAACTTCTTCATTGTAGCAACACCAGAGTTAATCCACAGTAAGGTTGGATCATCATGTGGAACAAGTGGTGCACTTTGCATTACCTTATGTCCCTTGCTCTTAAAAAAATCTAAATACATTTGTCGAATTTGTGCACTTGATAATTGCTTCATTTCTTCCCTTTCCTTTCAAAAAAAACAATAAAAACACCGTTGCTAGTAAGGACG
Organism: Liquorilactobacillus sp.; assembly: GCF_047719775.1. Lineage (NCBI taxonomy): Bacteria > Bacillati > Bacillota > Bacilli > Lactobacillales > Lactobacillaceae > Liquorilactobacillus > Liquorilactobacillus sp. Next base: position 50,891 of record NZ_JBDNTS010000013.1, on the reverse strand, counting down.
CCTTCTTGGCGCGGTACCACCTTACTTGCAACGATGTTTGTCGTTTACCTCTTTAGACTCGATAACGTTGAGCTAACGTAATTATCTATAAATCATATAGTCAGGGAGCATTCAAATTACTAGTTGAGTTCTTTCATCTTAAACAAACTCTCTCTAAAAACTAAAATAACTATAAATATATCCTGAGACATTCAAAGTATAGCCAATCTGCCAAAAAAAGTCAATTAGTGTTCCTTCCGCTCAGCACGTGTTTTTTGCCTCTTAGTAATTTTACGATCTTGCTGCTCTTGACGTTTAATTGCACGCTTGATTTTGTTTTTATATCCTGGCTTTCTCTTTTTCTTTTCCTTTTTAACCATTCCAACAAGTTTACCATCAAGTCGTTCCTTCTTGACATGCCGCTTTTCACGCCGGTCTCGATCGTATGAGTCAACAACTTCGCCATTCTTAATTGCCTTAGGCTTGAACTTCACACCCATCTCTTCAAGTTCATCAATCTTTTCATCATCGCTTGGAGCGTATAGGGTAATCGCAATTCCAGTCATCCCGTTTCGCCCAGTTCTTCCGACACGATGGATGAAGAATTCCAAATCATTTGGAATATCATCATTAATGATATGTGATATTCCTTCAATATCAATTCCACGAGATGCAAGATCAGTTGCAACAACATACTGATAATCAAGATTTTGAACTTCCCGCATCACACGTTTTCTTTCACGCGGTTCAATTCCGCCGTGAATCTTAGCTACTTTTAGACCCTGTGCTCGTAAATAATCAGTTAATTCATCAGCTCTTACTTTAGTATTAGTGAAGATTAAAGCCAGATAAGGCTGTCCCATCGTCAATAAGTTGTAGATCAGCCCATTACGATCTCGACCTTTTGTTGATAATAACCAATTATCGATTGTTGGACTGATTACATCTTTATTTTCGACAACTTCTACAACAGGTGACTGCATATATTTCTTCAAGAAAGGTTTCAGTTTTTCTGGAATGGTTGCTGAAAAGACCAGCATCTGTAAATCCGTAGGTAATGTTGAAGCAATTGCATCAACTTCCTTCAAGAAACCCAAATCAAGGGTCATATCAGCTTCATCTACTACAAGAAAGTGTGCCTTATGAATATCAAGTGCACCATTTTTTACCAAATCAAGTACACGCCCTGGTGTACCAATTACGATTTGCGGTTGCCGACGTTTTAATTTCTCAATCTGACGTTGTTTATCAGTTCCACCGACATAATTACCTGCCGTCAGCTCTTGCGCTGGATATTCTTCTACAATTTGCTTTGTTGCTTCATATATCTGATAAGCCAATTCACGACTGGGTGTCGTAATTACGGCCTGAACTTCTGCAACGGAAGGATTAAGTGCATTAATAATTGGCAATAGAAAAGTATGGGTCTTCCCACTACCTGTTTGTGATTGTCCTACTACACTTCGACCGTCCTTAATCAATGGAATTAACCGCTGCTGAACCTCGGTTGGAATAGTAAAGTTTATTTTCTTCAAAGCCTTATTGATGTAATCGTTAAAGCCGAATTGCGCAAATGTTTCTTTCATTAATCTTCTCCTGTATAACTTGCTGCAATTGCATCAAGTTTCTTTAGATAATCAGGAATCTGCTGGTCATCATGCATGAAAGCGCCACTCGCTAACGGATGACCGCCACCACCATATTCCTTCGCCAACTCATTGATGACAGGTGCTTTGGAACGAATCCGCAGTCTGAATGAGCCATCCTTTTGCTGTACAAGGACCGTCCAACACTTCACACCAACAACTTTACCAATTAACGGAACAATTGGTGCAGTACTTGCATCTTTTAAATCAAACTGTTTCATAACTTCACTGGTCAAAATAATATAAGCAGCACCATTTTCAGTAAACTCCATGTGTTCATAAACATAGGCTGCTAATCTGGCAACAGGCAACGCAATACTATCAAGCCTGCGATTAATCTGTGCAGCATCAAAATCATGCTCAATTAACTGTGCAGCGACAATCAATGTGTGCGCAGTAGTTGCATCATACATAAATCTGCCAGTATCACCAATTATCCCAGCATAAAGCATTCTCGCTGCATCATCTGGAATCACCAAGTCATTCGCATTTGCAAAATCAACAATGATCTCTGAACAGCTCGATGCATTGGTTTTAACCCAACAAGGATCTCCGTAAGGATCCTCGTTAGGATGGTGATCAATCTTGATTAGGGCTTTCCCATTTAAATAGCGTTGGTCATCTACTCTTGGCTGATTCGCAGTATCCGTTACAATTACCAATGCATCACGGTATAGTTCATCAGTTACTTCTTCTGGTTCAGCAATCCATGCTAATCCATTAACCTTTTCCCCAACTTGATAAATCCTCTTTTGTGGGAAGTTAGCTCTTAAAATGGCTGCCAAACCACATTGTGACCCATAAGCATCCGGATCAGGTCTTTGATGCCGATGAATAATGATCGTTTCAAATTCCTTAATTTTTGCTAATATTTCTTGCTCTACTGCCATTCTAATTCTCCTTAAATTTCAAAACTCTCGCCAATTGCAACTGATACCCCAACACCATCCTTTAATTGTGCAAGGTATGCTGTTGGATCTTGCTTAATAGCAGGAAAAGTGTTGAAATGAATTGGTAAAACATGCTTTGCCTGCACAAAATCTGCAGCAATCACAGCATCCTCAATGCCCATTGTAAAATGATCACCAATTGGGAAAAAGGCTAAGTCAACTCCTCTACCGCGATTAATCAACTTCATATCCGAAAATAACGCAGTATCACCAGAATTATATAGAACTTTACCATCTATGTGCATCTCAAACCCTGCAGCAACACCTAATGTCCGCGGAATCGAGCCCTCAATTGGAAGTGCTGCAGTATGCCAAGCAGGCACTAACTTGATCTTGCCGAAATTAGTCAAATATGATCCGCCAAAGTTCAATCCTTCTGCTGTAACTCCTTGCTCATTCAAATAAGCTGCTAAATCTGTGATTGCAATTACCTGAGCACCAGTTTTTTTAGCAATCTCAATGGTATCGCCAACATGATCATAATGTGCATGTGTCACAAGAATATAGTCAGGGTGACACTCAGCAATTTTCAAGTCTGTCAAGTTATTTCCAGTAATAAAAGGATCAATTAAAATGTTTGTTTCATTTGCTGTAATTATTTCAATAATAGAATGCCCATGCCATACAATCTGCATACATTACTTCTCCTTAATCAAAAAAGATTTTAATATCTCTAGTATACCGATAAAAGAGGATAAATACAAAGCGGGTCACGTTTGCCATAAAGGCAATTCAATATTTTCAAATTGCAGTGATGCTAAATTTGTCATCGTCAGCCCCAGGAGGCGAACATCAATTTCACTTTGAACCTCATCAAATAATTGTAACGCATGAAATACAAAAGTCTCTTGACTATTTTGATAAAAATTATCGAGCGTTCGCCTTTTAGTAACCGTTTCAAAATTACTATTTCGAACTTTTATTACAATCGTTTTGCCATGCAACTGCCGCTTAATCAACTGGCCAATTAATAAACTTGCCAAATGATTAAACATTTCTTCAACCTCAGCAGTACTCTTTAATGCTTGAGCAAAAGTTCGTTCATTGCCCATTGACTTTCGCTCTCTTTTCCATTCAACCGGACGTTCATCAATTCCGCGTACATGTTGATAGAATGCTTCACCCATTTTCCCAAAACTCGCAATTAATTCAAGTTCACTCTTCTTCAATAAATCCAAACCAGTATTAATATTTAGTGCATGCATTTTTTCAGCCGTTTTGACCCCAACGCCCCGAAACTTCTCAATTGGTAGAGGCGCTAAAAAAGACAAGACATCTTCTTCTCTAATCAAAGTTGTTCCAACTGGTTTGTGATAGTCCGAAGCCGTTTTAGCAAGAAATTTGTTATATGAAATTCCTGTCGATGATGTCAATTGCGTCTTTGAGAATATCTCTTGTTGCAACATTCTCGCAATAATCAAGGGATTATGAATTCTTTTTTTATTTTGTGTCACATCAAGATATGCTTCATCGAACGCGATTGGTTCAATTATATCTGTATATTCATGAAAAATTTCATGAATTTGAGCCGAAACCTCGCGATATTTTTTAAAATCAGGTGCTACAAAAACAGCATCTGGACATAACTCCATTGCTTTTTGCGCACTCATTGCCGAATGGATTCCTTTTCCGCGTGCAACATAATTAGCAGTTGCAACAACTCCTTTTCCACCCGTATGTCTAGGATTTTTTGCAATAACAACGGCTTTCTCTTTGATTTTTGGATTATCCCTCATCTCAATTGAGGCATAAAAGGCATCCATATCAACATGAATTATTTTTCGTTTCTCGGTCATAAAACAAGCCATCTTTCCTTCATCATCTCATTATAAGATGATACAGGAACAAACGTTCGATTACAAATAAAAAACTAGGAGTCAATAAAAAAACTAGATCAAAAGTTAAATTTTGATCTAGTTCCTTGCTTTTTTACTTACCGGTAAATACCCAGTAATTTCCATCATGTGCTAATAAATCCTTTGATTCTTTTGGCCCCATTGAACCACACTCATATTCAGCTAAGGCTCCGTTACCAGCATCCCAAGCTTCACGAATGGAATCAACAAACTTCCACGCATACGCAACTTCCTCCCAATGAGCAAAGTTAGTTGCATCACCAAGTAATGCATCCAATAACAGCTTCTCATAAGCTTCTGGGACAACCTCATGCTCATTATTAAGCTGCAGGTCCATCCGACTAGGCTCTAAATCAAATCCTTGACCAATTCTTTTAATATTAGTCTGTAAGAAAACTTGTCCCTCAGGTTCAACATTGATTGTCAAAATATTACGCCCAAGCTTTTTAGAATCAAAGAAACTTGTTTCCATTTCTTTAAAAGAAACATCAATTCGCGTTGTTTTCTGAGTAAGTCGCTTTCCTGTTCTAATATAAATCGGAACACCCGAGAAATTCTCGTTGTTGACAAATAATTTGCCAGCAACAAAAGTTTCTGTGGTCGAATCATCAGCAATCTCATTCTCTTGTAAATATCCAACTTGCCCAGCACTAGCAGTGTATTGCGCTCTGACAAAATTTTCAGCAACCTTTGCTGGAGAATATTTCTTTAGTGACTTAAGAGCATATATTTTTTCACGCCTAATATCGGACTCTGAATAGGAAGCAGGCATATTCATCGTAAGTAAAGAAACGATTTGGAGAATATGATTCTGTACCATGTCTCTTAATGCACCAGCAGTTTCGTAATATCCAGCGCGCTCTTCAACACCCAATGCCTCACTCAACGTAATTTGAATATTATCAATATAACGGTTGTTCCAAACAGCTCTGAATAAATTATTGCTAAAACGAAGTGCCATTATGTTTTGAATCATTTCTTTGCCTAAATAATGATCAATTCTAAAAAAAGATTCTTCAGGAAAGTATTTGCTAATCGAATCGTTTAATTCTTTCGCAGATTCAAAATCACGACCGAACGGTTTTTCAACTATTACACGATTATATCCCTTATCTGTTACGATACTTTGTGACTTCAAGTGCTGTGCAATTGTACCAAAAAAACGTGGCGACATTGCCAAATAAAATAAGCGGTTACCTTCAATTTGATACTTTGAATCCAATTTTTCTGCCAGCTTGCGCAGTGTTACATAATGTTCTGTATCATTAACATTATGCGACTGATAATAAAAATGCTCTGCAAATTCGTCTTTTTGGTCCTGCGCTGCATCATCATCTATAATTGAATCTTTTACAACACCTTGTAAATGCTCATCGGTCCATGGACGTCTAGCAGTACCAATTACTGCAAAATTATCCTTTAAAATACCTTTTTTATATAATTGAAAAAGAGAAGGATAGAGTTTGCGCTTTGCAAGGTCTCCTGTTCCACCAAAAATAATAAAGAGCGCCTTTTGTTCAATTTCCATAATAGCTAGCACCACTTTCATCTATACTTGTTACATTCTTTTGTATAGTGTACTTGCAATTTTTTGATAAAACAAGTGTTCAGCAATTTTTTAGATTAGCAACTTGAAAAATTAAATAAGATGTACTCCCTTATCGACATAAATAATATCACCAACAACACCCGTTGAAAGCTCGCTAACTAAAAATGCTGCTGCTCCTCCAACTTCATTAGTCGTTACAGATTTTCCGTCAACTGTTCTTTCTTCGGAAATCCGTAATAAATCACCATGATCCTTTACCCCCGTGACAGCAAGCGTCTTAATTGCACCCGCTGAAATTGCATTAACGCGAACACCATATTTAGCCATATCACGTGCAAGATAACGTACATTAGCTTCAAGAGCTGCTTTGGCAACACCCATCACATTATAGTTAGGAATAGCACGTTCTGAACCAAAGTACGTTAACGTAACAATGCTTGCAGGATTATTAAGGATTTCAATTCCATATTTTGCTACCGCAATCAATGAAAATGCCGAAATATCTTGAGCAAGTGCATAGCCTTCTCGACTAGAGTTCATGATATCACCAGCAAGTTCATCCCTATTTGCATAAGCAATTGCATGAACAATTCCATCAATCTTACCAAATTTTTCTTTAATTGCTGCAAAAGCATTCTTGATGCTGTCATCACTTGAAACATCACATTCAACTAAACGTTCTTCATCCGAAATAAGGCGCAATAAGCTCTTCTTGATACGTGCATTTTGATAAGTAAATATCAACTCTGCTCCATTATCAAGCATTGCTTGGGCACATCCCCATGCAATGCTGCGTTTATTTGCAACCCCCATTATTAATATTTTCTTACCACTAAGTAGCTTTTCCAATTTTTATACCTCCACTTACCATCTAAAACTTTCTAAATCTCTCGTACCTTTTTACAAGTAATTCATTTGGAGACAAACTCATTAATTCTTTCATTTCTTGTTCAATTATTTTCTTAATAGCCCGACACACCCTTTTGTGCGAGTGTGATTCAGGAATGATTCCCTCAATAACTTTTTGTGCCAATAACTTTTCGGGGGTGAGCTGCATCACTTCTGCAGCCTCATCAGCACGTTTGCTGTCTTTCCATAAAATTGCAGCAAATCCTTCTGGAGATAACACTGAATACATGCTGTTTTCGACCATCCAGACTGAATCACCACAAGCCAATGCAAGCGCTCCACCACTGCCACCTTCACCATAAATTACCGAAATAATCGGTACCTTTACCTCACTAATTTCCAGCAAATTACGTGCGAGTGCCTCTCCTTGACCACTTTCTTCAGCTGATTTTCCAGGATATGCACCAGCTGTGTTTACGAAAATAAAAACAGGCCGCCCAAATTTTTCAGCTTGCCTTATTAAACGCAATGCTTTTCGATAACCAGATGGCTGGGGACACCCAAAATGTGTCAACATTCGCTCTTGTGCACTCTCACCTTTATTGGTCGCAATCACTGTTACAGATTTATCAGCCAAGGTTGCAATTCCACCAACGATTGCAGCATCATCACCTGAAAGCCGATCGCCATGTAACTCAAAGAAGTTCTCAAAAATACCATTGATTAACTCATACGCAGACATTTTTTCTTGGTTACGTGCACCGGCAACTATTTGCGCAGCAGTCTTTTTCCTATCTAAAATATTAACCATTGACCAATCCCCCCTTACTGTGGGATTCCAGCAACCATTCTAACTTCTGCTTTAAATCTCTTCTTTGCACAATTGCATCAATAAAGCCGCGTTCCAAAACTGTTTCTGCATCTTGCAAATTATTTGGAACTTTCTGATGAATGGTCTGTTCAATTACTCTTTTTCCAGCAAAGCCTATTAAGACTCTAGGTTCAGCCAAAATAATATCACCTTGCATCGCAAAACTAGCGGTCACACCGCCAGTCGTCGGATCAGTCAGCACAGTGATGTAAAGGAGTCCTTCATTAGAGTGGCGCCTAACCGCAGCAGAAATCTTTGCCATCTGCATCAATGAAAAAATCCCTTCTTGCATTCTTGCGCCACCCGAAGCAGTAAATAAGATAACAGGCAATCTTTTTTTCAATGCATCTTCAAATAGATGAGTAATTTTCTCACCGGTAACTGTCCCCATAGAACCCATTATAAAGTTAGGATCCATAATCCCTAGTGCAAATTCTTCTGTTTGAATTTTTGCAATGCCTGTCAAAATAGAATCATTTAATCCCGTATTTCTACGGCTTTTTTCTAATTTTTTATTATAATCTGGAAAATTCAGTGGATCAGTGGTTTTCATATCTGCATCAAGTTCTTTAAAATCATCAACTAACCAAGCAAGTCTCTCTCTTGCTGTAATTCTAAAACCATATTCACAATTTGGACATACTTGATACGTTCCAAGATCTTTATGATATAAGGACTGATGACACTTAGGACAAGCTATCCACAACCCCGAAGGAACACGTTCACCGGCTTTTTTATCAGCCTTGATATGCTGCTGACCCAGTGTCTTTAATTCATTGAATAGTTGCATAGTTTACCTGTCCCCCTTCCAGACAGTCATAAATTCCTTCTCCAAATATTCCGTTGTAAATTGATTTTGCACAAAGCTTTTATCCGACAATACTGCTAAATGAAATTGCTGATTTGTCTTAATTCCATCAAGAACCAATTCGTTTAACAAACGTTTCATCTTAGCAATTGCTTCATTTCGATCTTTACCATGTGCAACAACTTTGGCAATCATTGAATCATAAAAAGGAGAAATCATTGCTCCAGCATACAGAGCAGAATCAATTCTCATTCCAAGATTTCCAACTGGAAAATACAGATACGTAACTTTACCAACTGAAGGTGCAAAATCATTTGCGGGATCTTCAGCATTAATACGGCATTCAATTGCATGACCGAGACAATTAATATCACTTTGTCCAAATGGCAGTGTCTCTCCAGATGCTACCTGTAATTGAACTTTGACCAAATCTATACCTGTTACCATCTCGGTCACAGTGTGTTCAACTTGAATACGCGTGTTCATCTCCATGAAGTAAAAGTGATGCTCTTCATCCATTAAATATTCCAGCGTCCCAGTATTGATATAATCAATCGCATTAGCGGCTTTAATCGAAATCTCTCCCAAAAACTCTCTTTGTTCTGCAGAAATCAAATCACAAGGGCTCTCTTCAATCACCTTTTGTTTATTTCTTTGCAACGAACAATCCCTCTCAGGAAAAAATACTGCATTGCCTTGCTGATCACGGAAAATCTGAACTTCAATATGTTTAACATTTTCCATAATTTTCTCCAAATACATTCGATTATCACCAAATGATCCAAGCGCCTCTTGTTGTGCTTCAACGAAGGCTTTCCCAAGTCCACGAGAACTTGCAACTCGCCTGATACCTTTACCGCCGCCACCTGCTGCTGCCTTTAGCATCACAGGATATCCAACTTTTAAGGCAACCGCTTGTGCTTCCTCCACATCAGATATGAAACCTTCACTGCCTGGAATAACTGGAACACCGCTCAACCTCATTTGTTCGCGTGCATTTGCCTTATTACCCATCAAATCAATTGTTTCAGATTTAGGGCCAATAAACACAATCCCGCAAGCTTCACACATTTCAACGAAACGGCTATTTTCAGATAAGAAACCAAAGCCCGGATGAATTGCCTCGGCTCCAGTCCCTACAGCAGCACTCAAAATATTTTTCATATTCAAATATGAATTTTGAGCCTTTGCAGTTCCAACACAAACTGCTTCATCTGCCAGTTGAACATGCAAACTTTCCCGATCAACATCTGAATAAATCGCCACAGACTTTATTCCCATTTCTTTCAATGAACGGATTATTCGCACTGCTATTTCGCCACGGTTAGCAACCAAGACTTTTTTAAACATCAAATCACCTTACCTTAACCAATCATAAAAGTCAGTTCAGCTGAGCAGACCTTTTGACCGTCAACTGTTGCCAATGCTTTCCCAAGACCGACATTATTTCGAATTTTATCTAATTTCACTTCAAGAATCATTGTATCCCCAGGGCGAACCACTCTTCTGAATTTAGCATTCTTGATTCCCCCAAAATAGGCTGTTTTACCTTTAAATTCAGGCAAAGACAATAATGCAACTGCCCCAGTTTGTGCAAGAGCTTCAACGATTAATACTCCTGGCATCACGGGATTTCCTGGGAAATGTCCATTGAAAATCTCTTCATGTGCAGTAACATTGCGCCGTGCAATTGCAGATTCACCAGGAACCAGTTCATCAACACGATCAATTAAAAGCATCGGATAACGATGTGGAATAATTTTTTGAATCTCAGTAATGTCTAATGCCATCTCTAATTCTCCTCGATTCTAAAAAGTGGTTGTCCAAACTCAACAAGTTCCTCATTCTTAACAAGAACTTCCTTAACAATTCCGGTGACGTCACTCTTTATCTCCGTCATCATCTTCATTGCCTCAATAACACAAACAACATCACCTTTTTTGACTGCTGAACCGACTTTGACAAACGTTGGTTTTGAAGGTTCCGGCTGCAAATAAACACTTCCAACCATTGGTGCATCAATGGTTAGTCCAGGAGTTGGAATCGTTGGATTTGAAGATGGTTTGGAATCCTTCTGCGTTTTCTTAGACTCTCGTTGAGGATTTACATTGGTTTGCAACTGCTGAATCATCTGTCTAGATAATTCATTCTTACTTAATTTGAGTTTTAAGCCTTCTGTTTCAATCTCAAGTTCACGCATTGGTGAATCATTAAAATCTGATATTAACTTTTGTATTTCAATAAATTCCAAACTTACTCACTCCATTTTCTAAATGCCAAAACAGCATTATGACCACCAAAACCTAGTGAATTGCTGATTGCATATTTAAGTTCTGGAGCCTCTTGTTGATTTTTTGTAACGACATTAACGTGGCATTCGGGATCTTGTGTCTTCAGTCCAACATTCATTGGTAACTCACCTTTTTCAAGTGCAGCTAAAGTTATAACTGCCTCAAGTGCTCCCGCAGCCCCTAAAAGATGACCTGTCATACTTTTAGTACTACTTACCTTGACTTGGCTGTCTTCACCAAAAACTCGATTGATTGCAACAGATTCTCCTACATCATTTGCATGTGTTGCAGTTCCATGGGCATTAATATAGCCAACAGCATCCGGTGTGATGCCCGCTTCAGTAATTGCTTGCTGCATTGCTCGAGCTGCTCCTTCGCCAGTTGGATCAGGGGAAGTCATGTGAAAGGCATCGCATGTGCTCCCATAACCAACAACTTCGCCATAAACTTTAGCTCCACGTTTTTGAGCATGTTCTAGACTCTCTAAAACTAATGTTGCTGCACCTTCACCCATTACAAAACCTGAGCGATCCACATCAAAAGGAATTGAAGCACGTGTTGGATCGGTCTCCTTTGATAATGCTGTCAAAGCAGCAAAACCAGCAATCCCAATTTCATTAACCGAAGCCTCAGAACCACCTGCTAACATTACTTGCGCACGTCCCTCACGAATCTGGCGGAATGCTTCACCAATTGCATTCGTTCCAGAAGAACAAGCAGTCACGACAGCTGTACAAATATTCTTAGCCTTAAAGCGTAAAGCAATATTACCTGCCGCCATATTGACAATTGATGTTGGAACAAAAAGTGGTGATACTCTTTGCGGACCTTTTTCATTCATTTTAGTTACCTGTTCTTGGATAGTGGTCAAGCCACCGATACCAGAGCCATAGATAACGCCCATATCAAACGAATCAGTGTTCGTCTCATCAATGCCTGCTTGTTCAACTGCAGCGACAGCACTATCAACAGCATATTGAGAAAACAAATCCATTCGTTTAGAAGGCTTTTTGCCGACTCTCAGCGTAGGATCAAAATCTTTTACCTCAGCAGCAATTGTTATTCCTGTCTCTGATGCATCAAACTTAGTAATTTTGTCAAATCCAATTTTACCAGAGAAAATATTTGCAATAAATGTTTCAACATCATTTCCAACAGGTGTTACTGCACCCATTCCCGTGATTACAACTCTACTCATCAAACAACCTCCTAAATAGTCATCCCACCGTCAACTGTAATTACTTGGCCAGTTATATATTCATTTTGTGCAAGGAACACAGCCGTTTGTGCAACTTCCTGTGTTTCGCCAAAACGTCCCAATGGAATTTCTGTTAAAACCTGATCTTTTACCTTCTGATCTAAGACATCTGTCATGTCACTCATAATCATTCCAGGTGCAATTGCATTACATCTGATATGTCTAATTGCACCTTCACGAGCAATTGTCTTTGTCAAACCAATAATTGCTGCCTTGCTGGCTGCATAATTTGCTTGACCCATATTTCCATGCAGACCAACAACACTAGCCATGTTGATGATTACGCCGCTGCGCTTGCGCAACATTTTTTTGAAAAGCGGTTGTGTTAAGTTAAATGTTCCCATCAAATTAGTTTCAATAACACTGCGAAAATCTTCTTGTTTCATACCAATCAGTAATTTATCATTTGTAATTCCAGCATTATTAATCAAGACATCCAACTGTTCATTCTCCTGAAAAACTTCCTCTTGCATTCGCTTAACATCTTCTAGGTTTGAAACATCACCCAAAACAATCTGATATTCAACGCCTAGACCAGCTATCTTAGAAAGCAGTTCTGCTGGAATAGCTTTTCTTGCATTCAAAATAACTTTGCTGCCCTCTTTGGCAAAAGCCATTGCAGTTGCAGCTCCAATTCCGCGAGAGCTTCCAGTAATAAATACTGTTTTTCCTTTTAAATTCATTCTATATTAACCTCTTAATCATGATTTGCTGTAATAAATTTAGTATAGGTCGCAATATTTTCTATATTAAAACTATTAATTTGCTTATCAATTTGCTTAGTGAATTTGCATAAAGTTTTGCCTGGTCCAAGTTCTACAACTGTATCAATGCCGTCAACTGCAATCATTTTCTGCAGACATTCACCAAAATGTGTAGGTAAGATAACTTGTTGTGCAAGTACTTGTTTAATAGTATCCACAGAAAACAGTTCCCCAGTAGTATTACTGTACACTGGGATTGTCAACTTATGAAGTTCAACATTTGCTAAGCGTCTTTCCATTTGAAAGCTTGTCCTTTGAAAAAGCGGGGTATGAAACGCCCCGCTAACATTCAATGGAATGACTTTTCTTATATTCTTCTCTCTAAATAAATCAAGCGCACGCTCCACCGCTTTTTTATGTCCGCCAATCACAACTTGGCTTGGAGAATTGTAATTTGCAAACGTAACAACCTCATCGACCGTACTTGCCTGCTCACATATTTCAGCAATAACATCGTGTTCAGTCTTCATTACAGCCAGCATTGCACCCTCTGTTTCATCAGCATCAGTCTGCATATACGCCGCACGATCTCGTAAAACATTAAAACCATCTGCAACATCAAATGCACCAGACGCGATCAATGCCGAGTATTCTCCCAAGCTCAATCCAAGCATTCCATGAGCATTCAAGTTCGGCAAATCTCTTTGCAGCATGCGATATATTCCAAGGCTCATTGCCACAATTGCCGGTTGAACAAACTTGGTTTGCGCAAGTTGGTCAGCTTGATTCCTAAAAACTGTAGGTAAATCTATTCCGACGCTTGTACTGACCTCATCAATCAATGAACGAAAAAGTTCATCGCTTTGATAAAAGTCTAGTCCCATCCCGGAATATTGTGCTCCTTGACCACTAAATAAAAAGCCAATTCTCATAATCGAATCTCCAAACTATTTTGCGGCAACTTCTTTTTTGACATAATCAACAACATCTTTAATTGTTTTCACATTCTCGTCAGCTTCAAGCTTAATATCTAATTCATCTTCAAGTTCGTTCATGATTTCAAAAACATCTAAGCTATCAGCTTCAAGATCTTCTTTAATGTCAGCATTCATCTTTACATCTGCTGCATCTACATCCAACTGTTCAACTACGATACCTTGTACTTTTTCAAAAATTTCTTGTTCTGTCATTTTAATAACACTCCTATTTTATTTAGTATTTTATAATTTGTGTACCAACCGTCAAGCCGCCACCAAAACCACTTAAAGCAACGATTTGACCGCGCTTGATTTTACCTTTTTGTACTAACTCATCCAGCAGCAGCGGCACACTTGCTGCCGAAGTATTTCCATATTCAGCAATGTTCATTGGAAATTTTTCAATCGGTTGTTGCAACTTCTTAGCAATCTGTGTAACTATTCGTGAATTAGCTTGATGCATGACAAACCAATCGATTTGTTCGAGCTCTATGCCAGCCTTTGCGGCAGCATTCTGGATTGATAATGGTACCTTATGCGTTGCAAATTTATATACATCCCTGCCAGACATTGAAAAAGCTGAGATTTCATGCTTACCCATTCTAGGAAACTCTTCAATTGCATTTGTCTTTCCTGCTTCTAACTTGTCACCCAATTCACCATACGTCTTTAAATCTTTTGCTAAGATTCCAGAGTCGCTTGCGCTTTTTTCAAGTAAGATTCCTGCAGCTCCATCTCCAAACAAGACAGCACTCGTTCGATCCGACCAATTAATTACCTTCGAAAGAACCTCTCCGCCAATCAGCATTACCCTTTTGATGTCTTCTTGCAACAAGAAACCCTCAGCAACTGCCAATCCGTATACAAATCCCGAACATGCCGCGCTAACGTCAAAGGCAACCGCATTAACAGCCCCAACTTTTCCTTGAACCAATGCTGCTGTCGCAGGTGTGTAGCTATCAGGTGACATTGTTGCAACAATGATTAGGTCGATTGATTCAGGACTCCAAGAACTTCCTTGCAGCAGCTTTATTGCGACTTTACTACATATTTCTGCTGTATTTTCATTGAGACTAATATGTCTTTGCCGAATACCTGTCCGACTGCTAATCCATTCATCAGATGTATCCATAACCTTCCCTAAATCATCATTTGTAACTATTTTTGAAGGAACATAACTAGCAACTTCATTGATTCTTATTTTTTCCAACGTAACCTTTACTCCTTAACTCTATGAATGTTCTCGCAAAAAACTTTCAAGATTTCGTAGAGCTTTTTCAATTGTTTTGATTTCATCGGGTTCAACATCTTTTAGAAAGCTGTCAATCATCATTCGATGAAAAGCATCATGTGCGCGATACATCAAGCGGCCCTTTTTCGTTAACCCTAACCGAATTACTCTTCTATCATCATTACTCCGAATTCTTTTGACATAGTCCTTTTTTTCTAATCTGTCAATTGTCGAAGTTAACGTACCTGGAGTTAAATGCAGCTCCTTGGCAACTTGCGATGCAGTTTTTTGATCATACATTGTAATCACATTTATTGCATGCATGTCTTTGATTGTTAAATTCTTAAAACGGCTCTGTCGTAACTCATTTTCTTCAATCCACAATATGTCTCCATATATCCTAACTAGGGAATCATTGATCGTTTTCACTTGTTTTTTCATCCATTGTGCTTCCATTCGTTGTATATTTCATACTTTGATTATCAAAGTAAATGAGTAAAAAAACAACCCTTTTGCTTATATTTTTTCATTTCTCTCAGCTACGACAAACATTAACTCTGCTACACATGCATTTTCACCATTCACGACTGCCTTTGTTTCGACAATTCCCATGTTTTCTTTCTTCTTCGTTAAAGTAACGTGTAATTTTAAAACATCACCCGGTCTAACAACACGACGAAACTTAGCCTTATGAATTGCTCCAAGATATGCTGTTTTCCCGAAAAATTCTGGTGATTTCAAAATCAAAATTGACGCTGCTTGGGCCAAAGTTTCAATAATTAGTACCCCAGGCATAACTGGATTACCCGGAAAATGTCCACGAAAAAATGATTCGTTAATCGTAACATTTTTTGTCGCTACGATGCTTTCACCTGCAACCAATTCATCAACATAATCAATATAAATTATCGGAAAACGATTAGGTATCAAATCCATTATTTCTTGTGTATCCATGAATGCCACATTCGTCACCTCACTAAAAATAATATTTCGAACATCAAAATATTCGATGATTGAATAATATTACAATCGCTGAAAATTGTCAAACAGCAGCCTTTTCATGCAAAATATATATTTATTTTGATTAAATATATATTTTTAATAATGGGTTCAGCCTGAAACTATTTTTCCATTATTTTCCTCAATCTTCAAATTTAAGGCAATCATCTCGAATGATAAATTAACTTTTATGTTATGGTATCATAATTTTTATAATAGAAAAATGCAAACTATTTTTTTATTTGTCCTCTTCTTTCAAGCTATCTCCCTTTCAATTCTAATCCAAAATTAATAATTAAAAATAAACTTTTCTCAGATAATCAAACATCCTGAAAAAATATTCTCAGTCCCATAATGAAAAAACGAGGCCACCACAAAACAATTGTTCTGCGGCAACCCCCATATAACAAATAAGCATACTTCTTTCGTTAACATTCTGTAACCTAATCGAGTTAGACCTGGTCAGGACTGGTCAAAAGTTAATTACTTTGTTTCATCTTCAGAATTATTTTCTGTTTTTTCTATCGTCTTTGGCTTTTCAACAACTGTTGTTTCCTTGGTAGTCGCAGCTTCTCCAGCTGGAATGACACGTCCAATAGCTGTTCGGTCAAATGTCAGAAAAATGCCTTCACAATCAAGTGTCACTGTCTGATCAGCATCATTAATACTGTCAACAACACCATGTAAACGCCCAATTGTAGTTACCTGATCACCTTTTTTTAACTGGTTCATCATTTCTTTACGCTTTTGCTGTTGCTTCTTTTGTGGACGGATCATCATGAAATACATCAAAGCCATGATTGCAACAAACATTATAACTGTTGATAAAGTACTGTTCATTTTATATTCACTCCTATTAGTATTACTAAGCTTAACTTTAGCAAAGATTTGTGTTAGTTGCTAGTATTTTTGTAAAAAAATTAAAAATTGCGTGCATTTTTTTCATTAAACCCATATTCTTCAAAGAAAGCTTCCCTAAACTCTAGTAAATTGTCATCCAAAATTGCCTGGCGCACCTTCTTCATTAAGTTCAACAAGAAATAAAGATTGTGATAACTTGCTAAACGTAAGCCAAAGATTTCATCTGCTTTTATCAAATGACGAATATAGGCTCTTGTAAAATTGCGACACGTATAGCAAGCACAATTCTCATCAAGGGGCCTAAAATCGCGTGCATATACAGCATTTTTTACCACTAAGCGTCCATGTGAAGTCATACAAGTTCCATTACGTGCAATACGCGTCGGTAAGACACAGTCAAACATATCGACCCCACGGATTACCCCATCAATCAGCGCATCCGCAGATCCTACTCCCATTAGATAACGTGGCTTATTTTCTGGAAGAAGCGGTGTCGTGAAATCTAGGACATGGTTCATCTCTGCCTTGCTTTCGCCAACAGAAAGACCTCCAATTGAATAACCGGGGAAATCCAATGAAACTAATTGTCTCGCACTCAACTCACGTAACTCTTGATGCCCTCCACCTTGAACAATGCCAAACAATCCCTGACGTTCAGGATGTAAATGAGCATTTAAGCCACGTTCCGCCCAACGACTTGTCCGTTCAACCGATTTTTTAATATACTCATAGCTCTCAAAAAAAGGAGGGCACTCATCAAAACTCATCATGATATCCGATCCGAGTGCATTTTGAATATGGATTGCTTTTTCGGGAGACAAGAACAGGTTCTCCCCACTTAGATGACTCTTAAAGTGTACCCCTTGTTCAGTAATATCACGCATCTTTGCAAGTGAAAAGACTTGGAATCCACCTGAATCCGTCAAAATTCCTTTTTTCCAATTCATAAATTGGTGCAAGCCGCCTGCTTCTTCTACAATATCTTCTCCAGGTCTTAGCCAAAGATGATATGTATTAGAAAGGATTATGTTAGCCCCCATCTTATCAAGTTCCTCAGGAGCTAAGGATTTCACAGATGCTTGCGTTCCAACAGGCATGAACATCGGTGTAGGAAAGGTCCCATGAGGTGTAATGATTTCCCCTAAACGCGCCCCAGTGTGCTTTTCTTTTTTGATTAAACGATATTTTATCGCCGGTTCAGTCATTTGAATTCTCCATTTCTAAAAACAATTAATTATTTAATAAACATTGCATCTCCAAAGCTAAAGAAACGATACTTTTCATCGACAGCATGCTTATATGCATTCAAGATGTTCTCTCGCCCAGTAAATGCAGAAACAAGCATTACAAGTGTTGATTTGGGTAGATGGAAATTCGTGATGAATGCTTGAACCACTTTCCATTCGTAGCCGGGTTTAATAAAAATATCTGTCCACCCACTATCAGGCTTAATTTCTCCACCAAATTTGGAACCAATTGTCTCAAGCGTTCTGATAGAAGTCGTCCCTGTTGCAACAATCTTACCACCATTTTTACGAACATCATTCAGTACTTTTGCAGCATCTGCATTCAAACGATAGAATTCACTGTGCATTTTATGATCTTCAATATTATCAACGCTAACCGGTCTAAACGTCCCTAGGCCTACATGTAATGTCAAATAAACTAAGTGAATTCCCTTGTCTTCAATTTTTTGTAGCAATTCCTTTGTAAAGTGCAATCCAGCAGTTGGAGCCGCAGCTGAACCAACTTCTCGTGAATAAACTGTTTGATACATTTCAGGATCATCCAATTTTTCCTTAATGTAAGGCGGCAATGGCATTTCACCCAATTTGTCTAAAATCTCCATGAAAATACCAGCATACTCAAAGCGAATCATACGTCCACCATGTTCCAGTTCTTGTGTGACTACTGCACTGAGCTGCCCATCACCAAAGTTAATTCTAGTACCAACTTTTGCTCTTTTTGCAGGTTTAACCAGTGTTTCCCAGTTGTCTCCTTCTGTATTATTAAGTAATAGTACCTCCAGATGGCCTTCTGTATCCGGCTTTGTACCATAAATACGGGCAGGCATAACTCGTGAATCATTCATTACAAGTGCATCTCCAGAATTTAATTGATCAATCACATTATAGAAGATATCATCCTTATACTCACCCGATTTACTATCCAAAATCAGCATTCTAGAATGATCACGTTCTTTCAATGGAGTTTGTGCAATCAATTCTTGTGGTAAATCATAATCAAAATCCTCTGTTGTTAGATGTTTCTCTGACAAAATAGCCACCCTTTTCAATAATTATTTTTCCCTATTGCAATTCCAAGATGTTCATATGCTGCTGTTGTGACAACCCGTCCTCTCGGAGTACGCTTGATAAAACCGATTTGAAGAAGATAAGGTTCTATCATATCGATAATTGTCTCAACATCCTCTCCAACATTTGCTGCGATTGTATTTACCCCTACTGGACCACCGCCATAAAAACTAATCATCATCTTCAATATCTTACGGTCCGTGGCATCAAGCCCCTTATTATCTACACGCAACTGGTCCAATGAAGAACTAACAATTCCTTCTTCAATAACTCTCTTTTTTGCTACCTGTGCAAAATCCCGGACACGTTTTAGCAATCGATTAGCAATTCGTGGTGTCCCACGTGAACGTAATGCAATCTTCTTTGCACCTTCAGGAGTAATCTTTGAATTAAATATTCCAGCAGAACGAACAACAATCTGTGCAAGTTCCGCTTCAGAGTAATAATTCATGCGTGCAATTATCCCGAAACGATCTCTCAATGGTGCTGAGAGCAGCCCTGCACGAGTGGTTGCTCCAATCAATGTAAAAGGCGGTAATGTAAAGTGAACCGGATGTGCGGTCGGTCCTTGCCCTATCACAATATCTACAAAATAGTCTTCCATCGCTGAATACAGAACTTCTTCAACCACTCTTGGGAGTCGATGAATCTCATCAATAAATAATACATCACCAGCTTCAAGTTCATTCAAAAGTGCGACCAGATCACCGGGACGTTCGATTGCTGGGCCGCTCGTTGTTTTAATCTGTACTTGCATCTCGTTAGCAATCACCATTGCGAGTGTAGTTTTACCAAGTCCCGGAGGACCATATAAAAGCACGTGATCAAGTGCTTCCTCTCTAGCTTTAGCTGCTTCAATATACACAGCCAATTCATTTTTTAAGTTCTGCTGCCCTATATATTGTGCAAAGAAACGTGGTCGCAAAGATAATTCATTCTCATCGTCTTCAAATTGCGAATCACCCGAAACAACACGATCTTTCTCAACCATTACAAGTCCTCCTTTCTTCTAAATTTAGTTATGCATCAGCAATTTAAGTGCTGCTCGCAAATAATCGTCAGTCGAAGCAGCATCCACCTGCTTTAATTGTTTTGTTATCTTTCTAGTTTCTGTCTTAGTATACCCTAATGCATCAAGGGCTGCGAGTGCCTCAGCAAGATTATTGTTAGGGATACCTGCAACCTCTAAGTCTAAACTCTGTTGTCCCTCCAAGTTGCTTTGTTCACTAAGATCATCCAATTTTCCCTTTAAATCTAATACGATTTGTTGTGCGGTCTTCTTACCTACACCAGGAAATTTAGTCAAGTAGACAACATTTTCGCCATTAATTGCTTCAACTAACCCTAAATGATTGTCGCTGGCCAAGATAGCTAATGCACTTTTTGGACCAATTCCAGAAACATTTAATAACTTCAAAAAGAGGTTCTTCTCAGAAAGATCCCAAAAGCCATACAAGGTAATTGCGTTTTCACGCACAGCTTGATAAATATATACCCTTTTTTGTTTTTTTAAATCAACATGGTACCTGAATGGATTTGCAACATAGACTTGGAAGCCAATACCTTGAATTTCAATAACGATATAATAAGGTGTAACGTTTGTAATTGATCCAGCAAAATATTCGTACATGCTTAATATTCCCTTCTTTAATCCAGCGCACGCTGACTCTGATGCGAATCTTGAATTCGCTTAAACATATGTTCCATATCTGAATTGCTGAAGTGTACCAATACTGGCCGTCCGTGGGGACAATTAAATGGATTCTCGCAACTCTTCAATTCTTCTAACAATGCTTTCGCCTGCAAGTTATCCAAATGATGATTTGCCTTTATTGACCTTTTACAACTCATCATGATAGCCGTTTTTTCGCGATAAGTCGCAATATCAATCCTACCGTCTTTCAAGATATAATCAATTAATTCACGCAAAATTGATTCTTCCTGTCCTGCTTTAAACCAAGTGGGATGTTGATGAACAATGTAGCTATTTCTGCCAAATTCTTCAAGGTTGATTCCAATCGCCGCGAGCTTGTCAAGGCTTTGATTTATCAACAAAATATCGCTTGTAGAATAATCCAGCACAATTGGAACTAACAAACTTTGCTGGCTGGTTCCAACTTCACCAATCTTTTTGCGGTAAAATTCATATTTACAGCGTTCCTGTGCCGCATGCTGATCAACAATATATAAACCGTCATCACTTTGTGCAAAGAGATATGTCCCGTGCATCTGCCCAATATATACTAAGTCTGGAAATCTCTTTTTGTCTTTTGCCTCTGTTAATTCAATTTCTTTTACCGGAGTTTCAGCATTATTTTGACTTGCACTGCGTTCAATCCCGTACTTTTTATCCCATTCAACTAAATTAGTTGCCAAGTCAGTTTTCTTTTCAACTACAAAAACATCAGGGACAATGTCCTTACTTTCTTTCTTACCCGGTTGCACGTTCTTGCTTGTTTCCACAACCGGCTCTCCATCAATGAATTCTTCTGTTTTTTGCGAGTGTCCAGTTTTTCCATTTTTTGTTTGGTAGAATCTAGAGGACTCATTCAAATCAATCTCTAATTGTTTTAAATTAACCGTGGATTTCTCTTTTTTTTCAAGGTTCTTTAACGCATTGGGAATTAGGTTCTCTGGCGCAATTCTTTGTGCAATACTTGTTCGTATGAGTGCCCCAAGCTGTTCTTCCTTGCTAATTCTGACTTCTTGCTTTGTAGGATGAACATTGACATCAATCAAAAGTGGGTCCAAAAAAATTGCGAGGACAGCAAATGGATAGCGACCAACCATCAGCTTAGATCCATATCCTTTAATAATAGCATTTGTCAGTTGATAATTTCTAATATACCTACCATTAATCAGGATACTAATATAATTCTTAGATGCTCTCGTTAATTCAGGCAAAGATACAAACCCACTAATCTTAAAATCAAGATCTTCATTCGAAAAAGCCAGCATCTTCCTAGCATTATTAACACCATAGATTGCGCTAATTGTCTGTTGTAAGTTCCCATTACCAGCAGTCTGCAACAAAATTTTACCATTGCTTGAAAATGAAAAAGCTATATTCGTGTTGCTTACCACCAAACGATTCATGATGTCACTGATTGCAGCTAATTCAGTTTGAATACTTTTAAGATATTTCAACCTGGCAGGTGTATTAAAAAAAAGGTCAGCTACAGTGATCGTTGTTCCTTGCGAGCGTGATACCATCTTCTTTTCAAGAATCTGACCACCCTTAATCTTAATAGCTGTACCAGCAGCATCTTTAGTAGTTGTTTCCAACTCAACTTCTGCTACTGATGCAATACTTGGAAGGGCCTCTCCTCTAAAACCAAGTGTTCTGATTTTGAATAAGTCCTTTTTCGTCAAGATTTTACTAGTCGAATGCCTTTTAAAAGCGAGTTCCACATCGCTATCTACAATCCCGTCTCCATTATCAATAACTTGAATCTTAGTTAATCCGCCTTCTTCCACTAAAACATCAATCTGTGAACTGTGAGCATCAATTGCATTCTCAACTAGTTCTTTGACAACAGAAGCTGGGCGCTCAACAACCTCGCCCGCTGCAATCTGATCAGCTAATATATCTGTTAATTCATGGATTTTCCCCAAGATAGGCACCTCCAATCTAACCTTCTAGTTACTTCCTTAATTCCTTTTGCCATTCATACAATTTATTAAATGCTTCAAGTGGAGTCAGTGACATTAAGTCTGCATCTTTGATTTTATGCATAATTTTCTCTTTTTTATTTGCTAACTTCTTTTCTGGGGGACCAAATAAGGAAAGCTGTTCCTCTTCAACTATCTCCGAATCGGGTTGAACTTTTTCTTTCTGTTCTGCTCGGATAACATCTAAGCTGGTCGTTGCCTTGGGAGCATCTTTTCCATCCCTCTCGAGTGCAGTAAGAATTTCAGTGGCACGCTCTAGCAGCTCAGTTGGCATTCCTGCTAACTTTGCAACATGAATACCATATGATTTATCGGCTGGACCTGCCTGCATTTTATGCAGAAATATCAAATCACCATTTTTTTCAACTGCCCCAACATGAATGTTCTCCAATTCAGACAGTGTTGCCGCCAAGCCTGTAAGTTCATGATAATGTGTAGAAAACAGTGTCTTAGCATGGACATGATTGTGCACGTACTCAATAATTGCCTGTGCGAGTGCCATTCCGTCATAGGTTGCAGTTCCTCTACCAATCTCATCAAATAAGATAAGCGAATTTTTCGTGGCATGTGCAAGTGCCTGATTGGCTTCTTTCATCTCTACCATGAATGTCGATTGACCAGCAATCAAGTCGTCAGCTGCCCCAATTCTTGTAAAAATCTGATCAAAAAGCGGTAATTTTGCAGAACTAGCTGGTACAAAACAACCAATTTGGGCCATAACTACTGTTAACGCAAGCTGTCTCATGTAAGTGCTTTTACCCGACATATTTGGCCCAGTAATCAATAAAACACTCAAGTCCTTAGGCATTACTACATCATTAGGAACATAACTTTGTTTACCCATAACTTCCTGTACAACCGGATGCCAGCCATCCGTAACTTCAATATCATTACCATTTTCAATTAACTTTGGCATAACAAAATGCTGTCGCTCACTAACTACAGCGAAGCCCTGTACAACATCTAATGCAGCGATTGCCTTTGCAAGTCTTTGCAGACGTTTAATCTGATCTTTAATTCGTTCGCGAATATCAACAAATAGCCGATACTCCAAGTCAGTGGCCTTCCCCTGTGCACCAAGAATCAATTCTTCTTTTTCTTTCAGTTCTGGTGTAATAAATCTTTCGGCATTTGTCAGTGTTTGTTTGCGCTGATACCTCTCTTCTGGCAACTTAGCTAGGTTGGCTTTTGAGACTTCAATAAAATACCCGAAAACCCTGTTAAATCCAATCTTAAGTGTTGATATTCCAGTTGCATTCCGCTCCTCTTTTTGCATTTGTGCTAACCATTGCTTGCCATTTTTCATAGCATCAGTATAGCCATCAAGTTCGGAATTATATCCTTCTTTAATCAGACCACCATCTGTAACTGATAACGGCGGCTCATCAACAACTGCTTGCTCAATCAAATCAACTACATCTTCCACTGGGTCTAGTTCTTCAATAATTGGTGTCAATGAATTATCATTGATCGTCTCTAAGACGTATTTAATCTTAGGTACTTGTTGCAAAGACTGCTTTAACTGAATCAAATCACGCCCGTTAACACTGCCAAAAGCTACCCTGCCAGCAAGCCGTTCTAAATCATATACTTGAGTCAAATCTTCTTGCAATGCACTGCGTTCAAAATAATGATCCAGCAGTAACTTGACCATCTTGTAACGTCTTGTAATTTTATCTTTTTCCAATAATGGTCGATCAATCCATTGTTTTAATAATCTACCGCCCATCGCAGTCCTAGTCTCATCAAGCAGCCATAATAATGTTCCTGCCTTTTTTCCAGTACGGCTGTTCTCAAGTAGCTCCAGATTTCGCTTTGAATAATGATCCATTTTAAGAAAATATCTTGGTTCGTAATGAATTGCGCGTTGCAAGTGTCCTAAACTGCGCTTTTGCGTAGTACTCAAATAACTGATTAAATATCGGACCGTATCAATTTCTAGTGTATCCTTCAAATCTTGAATCGCATAATTAAATTCAGCATTTTCAGTAGTCTCATTTTGTCGTGAAATCAAAATTTTTAATGGCGCTAAATCTTCCAAAGTCGCCGTTGTTACTGTCTGATTCACAACCAGTTCCTTGGTTTGCAAACTAATTAATTCGTTAGTTACCTGTTCAAGTGAGCTTAAAGTTGCAGATTTTAGTTCACCCGTGGATAAATCAGTATATGCAAAACCATATAGCTTTCCTTCTTGATGAAGTGCAGTCAAATAATTATTTTTTTTTGCTTCATTCACTGAATTATCAATCATTGTTCCTGGTGTAACCAGCTGAATTACTTCACGTTTTACCATTCCCTGTGCAAGCTTAGGATCTTCCATCTGCTCACAAATTGCAACTTTATAACCTTGTTCAACTAAAATATCAATATAGTTCTGTGCTGCATGATGAGGAACACCACACATTGGAATTTTATCAGCAGCATTTTTGTTACGGGTGGTCAAGGTTAGTTCTAATAATTGTGAACCCTTGATTGCATCATCATAAAACATTTCATAAAAATCACCCAACCGGTAAAACAAAAAAGCATCAGAATATTGTTCCTTAATCTTTAAATATTGCTCCATCATCGGGGTATTCTTTGTTTTCTGTGGCATCCCTTAGCCTCCTTTACTCCTTTTTAATCCTCAAAAGGATGATCTGCATTAATTTGAATAGCTTGAATCTTCTTCGCAGTCCCATCATCCTTTAAATCAATTATACATCCTGATAGACTTTGTCTTCCGTCTTCATCAACTTCAAATCTTGTTGGCATTTGATTAAGGAATCTTTCAATTACATTTTCACGTCGCATTCCAATAATACCGTCGTAAGGTCCTGTCATTCCAACATCAGCCAAAAATGCCGTCCCTTGCGGTAAAACTCGTGCATCATTTGTTTGGACATGTGTATGTGTCCCAACAACGGCAGAAATCTGACCATCAAAAAACCAGGCAAAGGCCTGCTTTTCACTTGTTGTTTCAGCATGAAAATCAACAAAAATAAAATCTGTTTCTTTTTTTATTTCAGTAATTAATGCTGTTGCAACAGCAAAAGGATCGTCAGACGGGGTCATAAAAACTCTTCCCTGCATATTAATTACAGCGAGCTTTTGTTGGTTTATTTGCATTATCGTATGGCCAACACCTGGCACCTTGCCTGCAGGTAGATTAGCAGGCCGAACCATTTTTTTTGCACTGCCTATAAATTCATTTATTTCTGGATTATCCCAGACATGATTACCCATTGTAATAACATCTGCTCCTAAGCTTAGAATCTTTTTGTAGACTTTTTCATTAATTCCTCTTCCTCTTGTTGCATTTTCTGCGTTAACGATCGTTGCTTGTGGGTGAAATTTTCTTTTTAATTTAGGAAGATATTCTTCAATCATATTCTGACCAGAATTCCCCATAACATCACCAATGAACAAAATTCGCATTTTTTTCCTCTTTTCTACAAAACTCATAATCTTAATTCTAGCATTTTTCTTGAATTGTTGTGCACCTTGATGTGCTTTTTTACTAATTTTATTTGAACAATCAAAAAAGGAACTGGGTCAAAAGTTAAATTTTGATTCAGTTCCTCTACTTATTCCGTATAAACGTGTTTCATAAGTCAAAATTCTCCGTCTAACTTCGAATTACTCATAGCAAAGTACTCGCCATGTTCGTAATTTCGAGTTAGTACTCAAATTTTCCCGACTTATGCACACTCCCAATCAAAAAAGCTGCGACAGACTTGTTACAGTGTCACAGCTTCCATATTCAATCGCATTTACAAATTCTTAAACTTTTCAAAAATTTTCTTATTACAAGATAGTACAACTACAAGAAACCATTTGCTTACTTAGCGTATTCAATCGCACGAATTTCCCTGATAACAGTAACTTTAATGTGGCCAGGATATTCCATCTCTTCCTCGATTTGGTTTTTAATATCCCGTGCCAACACTGTTGATTCCAAGTCACTAACTTCATTGGGCTTAACAATCACACGTACCTCACGTCCAGCTTGAATTGCATAACTCTTCTTAACACCAGCAAAGGCATTAGTAATTTCTTCAAGCTTTTCAAGTCTGTGGATATAACTTTCAAGCGACTCACTTCGAGCACCTGGTCTAGCTGCAGAGATTGCATCTGCAGCTGCTACCAAGACAGCAATTGTATATTTAGCCTCAACATCTCCATGATGTGAAGCAATTGTATTAATAACTGTGTCACTTTCATGGTACTTCTTAGTAAGCTCAACACCAATTTGAACATGCGAACCATCAACCTCATGATCAATTGCTTTGCCAATATCATGCAGCAAACCTGCACGCTTTGCCAAATTAACATCTTCACCCAGTTCAGCTGCCAATACACCCGTGATTTTAGCCACCTCAATCGAATGGTCAAGTACATTTTGACCGTAACTGGTCCGGAACTTCAAACGTCCAATTGTTTTAATCAAGTCAGGATGAATTGAATGTAGTCCTAATTCAAAAATGGCCTCTTCACCAACATCACGAACCTTTGCATCCATTTCTTTGGTAGACTTCTCCACCATCTCTTCAATTCTGGCAGGATGAATCCGACCATCTTGAATCAGTTTTTCAAGCGTCAGCTTAGCGATTTCTCTTCTAATCGGATCAAATCCACTCAAAACAACAGCTTCTGGAGTATCATCAATAATCAAATCAATCCCTGTCAGTGTCTCTAACGTTCGAATGTTACGGCCTTCACGCCCAATAATGCGGCCTTTCATCTCGTCATTTGGTAATGAAACTACTGACACAGTTGTTTCTGAAACTGTATCCGCAGCACTTCTTTGAATAGCCTGTGCAATTAAAATTTTGGCAGTCCGATCAGCACTTGCCTTTGCTTCATCTTCGCTATCCTTAATCATAACTGCCATCTCATGACTTAATGCTTCTTTTGTTTCAGACATCACTATCTTATGAGCATCCTCATGTGATAATTCTGCAACTCTTTCTAATTCTAATGCTTGTTCATTAACCAATGAATCAGCTTTTGCTTGTTTCTTTTCAATTTCTTTTTGTTGCTGTTCCATGTGATTTTCTTTTTGAATCAGGCTTTGCTCGCGTTTTTCAAGTATTCCGTCTTTTCTATCAAGATTTTCCTCTCTTTGTAGTAACCGATTTTCTTGTTTTTGAACCTCTGATCTACGTTCCTTTAATTCACTTTCTATCTCGCCACGATAACGATGACTCTCATCCTTAGCTTCTAAAATAGCTTCTTTTTTTTGTGTCTCTGCCTCTTTTTCAGCATTCTTCAAGATCCCTTGCGCAGTTTGCGAAGCAATATCGAGTGTTTTCTCGTAACTCTTCTTATGAGCTACAATGCCCCCAGCAAATCCAATTCCAAAAGTTATAATAGCGATGGCGAGGATAATAATTGCAAAAATCAAACTTTCACCTCCACATCGTCAAAAAATGATTAAAAAATAAACAATCATTACTTTTTAGATGTATTTTAATTTATCCATACGTTTGTATTCTACGTTGTAAAACTATGTTATGTCAACATAAAACATGCTACTTTGTATAATACAAATGATTCTAGCCACCATATTAAAGCTGATTCATACACCAAAACAGAGCTGTGTCAAAAATTAAAATTTGATTCAGCCCCATTATTGTTTCTGTCTAAATACCTGAATAAGTCCATGTTTTTCTATCCAACATGGAAAGCAATTGGTTATTTTATAATTTAGAATACAACAATTACATTTCTTCAGGTGCCTGCACACCTAACAAACGCAGTGACTCATTTAACACTGTTGCAACGCTCTGCACTAGCGCAAGCCTTGAAAGCGTTTGTTTGTCTTCGACCAAAATTTTTGTATGTGCATAATACTTGTTGAACGCTTTTGCAAGATGCAAAGAATATTTGGCAACGACTGATGGTTCGTATTCTTCAGCAGCACGCTTAATTACAGCTGGGAATGCTGCAATTTTAGTAATAACTTCCCATGAATCTTCATCTTCTAATTGATATGTCAGCTCAGCAGTTAATTCAGGATTATCCGCTTTTCGTAAAATACTCATTGCTCTCGCGTGTGAATACTGAACATATGGCCCTGTTTCACCTTCAAAGCGCACAACTTCTTCCAAATCAAAATCAAAATTATTCATTCTTTCGTTCTTCAAGTCATGGAATATTACTGCACCAACTCCGACTTGATCCGCAACCTTTTCCTTATTATTCAAATTAGGATTTTTTGCTGCAATTTGTTTTTCAGCTAACTTGATTGCATCATCCAAAACCTCTTCCAGCAAGATAACTCTGCCTGCCCTAGTAGAAAGCTTCTTCCCGCCTTGAGTAATCAATCCAAACGGAATATGATGGATATCCTCTGACCAGCTCTCACCCATCTCGTTCAAGACAGCTTTTAATTGCTTAAAATGATTTGTCTGTTCATTCCCAACAACGTAGAGTGATTGTGCAAAATCATAAGTCCGCTTACGATAGATTGCAGCCGCCAAGTCTCTTGTAATGTACAGCGTTGCTCCATCTGTCTTTTTGATTAACGCAGGATTAAGATCATACTTCTCAAGATCAACAATTTGTGCTCCTTGACTTTCCTTCAACAAATGACGTTTTTCAAGCAACGAAACTACTTCATTCATCTTGTCATTGTAAAAAGCCTCTCCGTTGTATGAATCAAATTCAACACCTAATATGCCATAGATTTTCATGAATGACTTCAGCGACTCTTCTCGAAACCATTTCCACAAATGAACGGCTTCTTCATCGCCATCTTCTAATTTCTTAAACCACGCACGTGCTTCTTCATCTAATTCAGGATGAGCAACATCTTCTTGATGGAATCTTACATAATATTCAAGTAACTTATTGATTGGATCTGCCTTAACCTCTTCTTCACTGCCCCAAAGCTTATATGCCTCAATCAACTTACCAAATTGTGTACCCCAGTCGCCCAAGTGATTAATTTTAATTGGGTTATAATTAGTTTTTTGCAGTATCTTCGCAATTGAGTTGCCTATCACTGTAGAACGCAGATGCCCCATTGACATTGGCTTGGCGATATTAGGCGAAGACATATCAATCGGTACATTTCCCGCATTTCCAATATTCTGATTCCCATATTTCGTACCTTCCCCAATGACTTGCTGCAAAATATCTGCACTAAAATTACGCTTGTCTAAGAAGAAATTAACGTATGGCCCAACTGCTGCAATTTTTTGAAAATCAGTTTGATCAATCTGTGCTACAATCTCTGCTGCAATCGTCTGTGGTGCTTTATGCATAACTTTAGCCAATGGAAAAGCTGGAAAAGCAAAATCACCCAATTCTAAACTTTTGGGTTTTTCAAGTAATTGATAAACTTTGTCTTCTTGAATTTGACCATCTAAAACTTTAACTAATGCATCTGTAACTAATTTTTTGTAATCCATAACCTTCTCCTTTTTTGTGTATAAAAAAACTCCTACATTTGAAAAAATGTAAGAGACGAGATAAACCCGCGGTACCACTCTAATTGATTAGTAATCCACTCATTATTTAATTGTCTTCCTAGAAAATACGTTTCGTATTAGTTTCAATCCTTGGCTCACATCAACCCAAGGTTGCTTAAAAATTCACTAATCTACTGGTTTTCATAATTGGATTGTATGGCAACTGCTATAAAAGCGGGTGACGAGAATCGAACTCGCGACATCAGCTTGGGAAGCTGGAATTTTACCACTAAACTACACCCGCACAACAAACAGTAGTATAGCATAAAACACTTTCTATGTCAGTATTATTTTACAGCAACTTTTTTCATGTCTTTCAGTCTTACAATTACTCGATTATGAAAATCATTAACTGCTACTTCATCAGTAGCATCATGTTCCACAATCGCCACCATTGCTGAATTCTCATAAATTTTTTCTATTGCACCGATAAAATCATGACTCAATGTTCCAAACTTTTTGCATTTGACCTTTTCGCCAATTTCAAATTCTGTTTCCATGTGACCTACCTACCTTCATTCAATAATCTTTAGCATAATATCAAATTTGAATATGCAAATCAACAATTTAAACTGATTTTTCATGATGCTTTTAAAAAAATTACAATACTTGCTGATCTTTTTCATATTGTTTCTTCTTTAACATCTGCATTGCTTTAAAATAAGACACAATCAATACACAACAAGAACCTAACCACGCCAACGGATTAGCAAAGCATGCACCGACGTATCCAACTGTTGTTGCTAAGAAAATTGCAGCTAAGCACCTCATTAATAGCTCCATAATCCCAGCAATGGTCGGAATAATACTGCGTCCAAGACCTTGCAGTGTATATCGCAAAATAAATAATGTTGCTAAAAGCACATATAGACTGCTGTTAGCATTGAAATAAACTTGCGCTAACTGCAATACTCTTTCTTCTGAATTGCCCACAAATAAAACAACTAAGTCCCTCCCAAAAAAGATAACGAGGGCACCTGCAACAATGCTAAATAAACCAGAAACCAGTAAACACTGCTTTACACCCTTTATAATTCTGCCATACTTTCCAGCACCATAATTTTGGGCAGTAAAAGTGGCCATCGCGACCCCAAAAGACATCATTGGTTGAATTGCCACTTGATCAATCTTGCTTGCTGCCGTTGTAGCAGCTACAGCAGTTGTTCCTAAGCCATTTAAGGCAGATTGAATCATAATACCGCCAATTGCAATGATTGATGCTTGAAAGGCCATTGGCAATCCAATATAGAGATGCTGTCTAAAGTCTTTCATTGAGAAAGTTGTAAAATCTTTTTTCTTGACCTGTAGTAAAGGAATCTTTCTCATAATATAAATAATACATAATATCACTGAGAAAATTTGGGCA
Organism: Liquorilactobacillus sp.; assembly: GCF_047719775.1. NCBI lineage: Bacteria > Bacillati > Bacillota > Bacilli > Lactobacillales > Lactobacillaceae > Liquorilactobacillus > Liquorilactobacillus sp. The sequence continues at coordinate 19,252 of NZ_JBDNTS010000013.1, read as the reverse complement.
ATCACCGTTGCATATCCTGCACCGTCAACTCCCATATGAAATACCAAAATAAAAATCAGTTCAAGAATAATGTTAACAACTGCTGCAACGATCAGAAAATAAAGTGGTGTCCGGCTATCCCCAAGTGCACGAATAACATTTGCCAATAGATTAAATGCCATAGAAGAGAAGATTCCTCCAAAAATAATTGAGATAAACAGCTGTGCATCAGCTTCAATTGCCTTTGGTGTCTGCATCAGATTTAAAATATCACCAATAAAATAAAGACTCAAAGAAGTTAAAATAACAGTTGCAATAGCGCTGATTATAATACTGATGGCAAAGCTTTGCCGAACTTTACGATAATTACCCGCACCAAAATATTGTGCTGTAATGATAGAAAGGCCAGCTGTCAATCCTTGAGCAAAACCAATTATTAAAAATTGGATACTTCCTGTTGCCCCAACAGCCGCCAATTGATTAACTCCAAGAGTTTGTCCAACAATCAGAGTATCCGAAATACTATATAATTGCTGAAAAAGATTGCCTACTAACAATGGAATGGTAAACATTAAAATAAGTTTAATTGGACTTCCTTCGGTTAGCTCCCTCATTAACTTACCCCCTTCAAAATTTATAATAGATATCACTTTATGAAATCATATTTTATCATGATAGCATATCGACTAGGGAGTGTGCCATAAGTCGGGAAAATTTGAGTACTAACTCGAAATTACGAACATAGTAAGCACTTTGCTATGAGTAATTCGAAGTTAGACGGAGAATTTTGACTTATGAAACACGTTTATACGGAATAAGTAGAGGAACTGAATCAAAATTTAACTTTTGCCCCCCCCTTGTAACTAACATCCTACTTGGGATAGTAGTACAAATGTCTTACGACTTCTACTTGTGTGGTTACACCATCGGGTGGCCGACTTACACCCGTTTAATCTAAAGAATATATCCTTAGATTGTTAATTCTGTAAAGCTAGTTGGTTCATTAGTAACCCAGTTAGTCGTTTTTCTCTTGTGGATACCGTTTTGTTACATATTTTTGAATCTCATTAACAAATGCTCTCGTCGAAGGCGTTTGTTTCGTTTCAAAATGAGAAATCAAGCAGATTGTACGGTAAAAATGTTCTTTAAAAGGATAGTGATTCACGTTTCCTGATAATTTTTGCAAAGCCAGCTCGGGTAAAATGCCTAGTCCTAACCCACTCTCTACCATGGCAATAATGGAGGCATCATCAATACTGTATTGAATTGAATTAACTGAAACATCATAAGTATCTAGGGCCCTTTTTGTATCACGATCGTAATCTATTTGTTGCAAAATAAAATTTTCATTTTTAATGTTTTCTTTCGTAACTACTCCCGCTTGTGGATTAAAACTTTCTGGAGCGACACAATAAATTGGATCACGATGCAACGGCAAAACTTCTAATTTTTCCTTGATTGGCAGGGCACTAAAACCGATATCAAGCGTTCCTAACCGTACTTGTTCCGCAACCTCATTAAAATTTCCTTGTGTAACTGATAACTCAATCTCTGGATACTTCTTCTTGAAACTCTGAATAATATCTGGTAACCAGTTGATACAAACACTGCTAAATGCTCCAATTCTAATTCGTCCTTGGTTTAATCCATTGATTCGTGCTGCTTCTTCTGACAACTTTGCCTCGGAATTTAAGATATCCTGAATAACGGGTAAGACCTTTTGTCCATCTGGAGTCAGCTTTACTCCTGTTCTGTTGCGAATAAATAATGCAAATCCAAGTTCCTTTTCTAGACCTGCAATCGAATGGCTGATTGCTGAAGGTGTAACATTTAATTGCGTTGCTGCAGCAAAAAAGGTTTTGCGTTTTGCAACCTCACTGAAAACTGCATAAGAAAATGTGGACATATTTAACACCTCTATATTTCAATAGTGAATTTTCTTCATCTTAAATTGAAAAAAATGAATTTTACTTAATATAAAATTAACGGTACACTTTAAATATCAACAAAACAAGTAAAATATCTGAGGAGGATTTATTATGATACCAACTTTTTCAAGCCGCATAAATCAAGAACCTACTAGCCTTGACGCATTATTCGCGTTGAGTGGCCGAGCTGACTTGATTTCATTTGCAGGTGGCTATCCAGATCCTGCTCTTTTTCCGAAAAAAGAACTTAACAATGCATTCGAGAGTAGAATAAAGAATGCATCCGCTGAAATTTTCCAATATCGTTCAGTGTTAGGATATGAACCATTACGCCAAAAAATTGCTAATTATACTAAGACAACTGGCACAAGTTGCATGCCCGAAAACATTATGCTGACACAAGGTGCACAACAAGGAATTAAACTTCTCGCAGGGCTCTTTCTCGATGATTTCGACGGCGTTGTAGTTGAAGCACCTACATATGCAGGTGGACTTGAAGCATTTAATGAACACAAACCAACTTATTATGAAATACCAATGGAAGACAACGGGATGAATATCGATGTTTTAGAGGAAACATTGGAGGACAATGATATCAAACTCATTTATACCATCCCCAATTTCCAAAACCCAACAGGCTATTGTATGTCTATCGAGAAAAGAAGACGACTTGCTGAATTAGCTTCTAAATACAATGTCATTGTTATTGAAGATGACCCTTACCGTGAACTGCGTTATGCTGGTAATTCACTTCCTTCAATTAAATCCTTTGACTTAACTGAGAATGTTGTTACTTTAGGAAGTTTTTCAAAAATTCTGTCACCTGCTCTTCGTTGTGGTTGGTTAGTTGGTGCCAAAGAAATTGTTAAGCAGCTGTCATCACTAAGATTATCTTATGACTGCCAATCTTCAAACATTTTGTTGGAAGGCATTGATGAGTATCTGGAACATAATGATCTTGCAGCACATATCTCTGAACTAAGGACTGCTTATCAACAGAAAATGGATGCAATGCTGACTGGACTTTCAGAGAATCTTCCTTCAGAATGCAGTTTTTCTAAGCCAAAGGGCGGGTTTTTCATTTGGGTGGACTTACCTGAATCACTTGATGCACGTGACTTATTAAACAAAACAAAAAAAGTTGCCTTTTTGGAAGGTTCCTCTTTATTTGCAACTTCAAAAGAAGCAAATCACCTTAGACTTAATTTTACTGGAATTACAGAGGAACAGATTAAAGAAGGCTGCATCGACCTTGGAAATACAATTAAAAGTGCTCTTTTGGCATTAGCAATCTGATTATTTGCGGCTTTATTTCAACTTAATACAACTTCTTATTTTAAATAAGTGTGGAACAGGGGGGTGGGGGGGGGTTCTTTGTAATTTGGAAACCCCGCAAGGCAGCAGATGATAAGTATTATATACTAAAAAAATAGAATATTATAA
>NZ_JBDNTS010000013.1:0-15892 GCF_047719775.1 Liquorilactobacillus sp. | reverse complement strand
TTTTTTTTGGGTTTTTATTAAAAAATAAAAAACCTTTTTTATATATAATGGGGGGTCCCCGGGGGGGGGGACAATATTTATTTTTCCCCCCCACCCCCTGTTCCGTATAAACGTGTTCCATAAGTCAAAATTTTCACGACTTATGTCACAACTCCATTTCGTTACACTTTTTTTGTATAATTATATTTTAAGATTCTGATATCTTATTCTAATGCCTTTTTTCCAATATCTTTACGATAATAACAATCAGTAAAATCAAGGCTGTCTATGTATTCATATGCCTTGATTTGCGCGTTACTGAGTGTGTCTTGCAGTGCTACAACGCTAAGAATCCTGCCCCCATTGCCGTACAATCGGTTATCTTTTGCAGTCACATTCGCATAATCAATTGAAATCCCTAGTCTTTTACCAAAATCAGGCAGCAATTGTCCCTTAACAGGAGCATGTGGATAACCTTTCGCAGCTAGGACAATCCCAAGACATGCCTGTGAATCAATCTCTAATTGTTTCATTTTTATGTCATTAATGCAATTATCAATTACTTCTGCAAAATCTGTTTTTAACCGCGGCAATACGACTTGGGTCTCAGGATCGCCTAATCTGACATTATATTCAATAGCCTTTGGTCCATGATCAGTCAAAATCAACCCAATATACAAGATACCATGATAATCAAAACCATCTTTATTCAGACCGTTAATTGAAGGTTCAACTATTTTTGAAATCATTTCTTGATAATCTTTCTTTGACAGCTGTGGAACAGGACTATAAGCTCCCATTCCACCTGTATTGGGTCCTTCATCGTCATCGTATGCACGTTTATGGTCTTGCGCCATTGGTAAAATCTGAAAATCAGTTCCATTAACCACAACAAACAAAGAATATTCTGGACCAGTCAAAAATTCCTCAAGAACAATTTGGTGTTCCCCATTTGCAAGCATCTCACCAATAACATTTTGCGCGTCTGCCTTTGATCCTGCAATTGTAACTCCTTTTCCGGCAGCAAGTCCATCTGCTTTAACCACGATGGGAACACTAAAGTCTGCAAGTGCCGAGATAGCCTCCGCCGTACTCTGGAAAGTCTGATAATCAGCTGTCGGAATATTGTGCTTTACCATGAATTTCAAGGCAAAGTCTTTCGAACCTTCTAGTTGAGCTGCAAACTTATTTGGCCCAAAAATCGCTAGTTTACGCTCTCTGAAATAATCAGTAATACCCGCAACAAGCGCATTTTCCGGTCCAACGAAAGTCCAATCGATTTGATTTTCAACTGCAAAATCAGCCAAGTCCTTGAAATTCAACTCCGAAATATCTACAGTATTTATTCCAGTTGATACCATCCCGCTATTTCCAGGAGCACAGTACACGTTAGCAACATTTTGACTTTCATTAAACGATTTACAGATGGCATGCTCGCGTCCACCGGAACCAACCACCAACAAATTAAGTTTCTTACTCACAATTACATCCCCCAACTTAGTGTCTGAAATGACGGATACCAGTTGTTACCATCGTAATTCCGTATTTATTAGCCATTGCAATTGAGTCTTTATCACGAATACTACCACCGGGCTGCACAATTGCCTTAATTCCATGTTCTGCAGCATATTCCACACAATCATCCATTGGAAAGAATGCATCACTAGCTAATACGGCTGTCTCATCCAAAATATCACCCGCATTTTTTATCGCTATTTTGGTTGAATCAATTCTGTTGGGCTGTCCTGCCCCGATTCCAAGAGTTTGATTATTGTTTGTGACAACAATCGCATTACTCTTAGTGTGTTTAACTGCTTTCCAAGCGAATAGAAGCGTTTTTAACTGTTCTGGTGTAGGCCGTTTTTCTGTTACGACTGTCCATTTTGCAGGATTCTCTTCCAAGAAATCTTGTTCTTGCACAAGTAAACCGCCCATTACAGAAACAGTTTCCTTGTTAGGCTGCTCATCTTTATTTGTAAAGTCCAGCTGAAGCAGACGAACATTTTTCTTTTTGGCTAAAACTTCGTAAGCTTCTTCTTCATATGCGGGTGCAATAATAAGCTCTAGGAATAAAGCATGCATTTTCTTAGCCGTTGCCAAATCAACCTTGCGATTTAAAACAATTACTCCGCCAAAGATTGAAATGGAATCGGCTGCGTAAGCTCTATCCCAAGCTTCTTCAAGAAAATTTCCTCTGCCAATTCCGCAAGGATTCATGTGTTTGAGTGCCACAACTGTTGGTTCAGCAAATTCACGAGCAATTCGAATAGCGGCATCTGCATCTTTAATATTGTTATAAGACAATTTCTTGCCATGCAACTGCTTAGCATTTGTGATTGCGTAATCTTTTGGCAATGCATCCTTGTAAAACCAAGCCTTTTGATGACTATTTTCACCATAACGCATTGTATCTTCCAAATCGTAGGTTAATGTCAACTTCTCTGGTGCAACAACTCCTGCTTTTTCAGTTAAATACCCTGCAATCAACGCATCATAAGCAGCTGTATGTCTGAAAACCTTGGCCGCAAATCCAGCACGTGTTTCTAACTTTGTAGCCCCAAGTTCGTCCAATTCATCTACGACAACCTGATAATCTGTACTATCCACAACAACAGTCACATCATGATAATTTTTTGCGGCACTGCGCAACATGCTTGGTCCGCCAATATCAATATTCTCAATCGCATCTGCAAGTGTGACATCTGGCTTTTCAATTGTTTCCTTAAATGGATAGAGGTTTACACAAACCAAATCAATAGGTTGAATATGCAACTTTTCCATCGTTTCAACATGCTCTGGCAAATCTCTTCGTCCAAGTAAGCCGCCGTGGATAAATGGATTCAATGTCTTTACGCGTCCATCAAGAATTTCTGGAAAGCCAGTCACATCCTCCACTGAAATAGTCTTTACACCCGCTTCTTCCAAAACTCGTTTTGTTCCACCAGTCGAAATGATTTCAAAACCATTTTCAATCAGCTTTTGTGCAAATGGTACCAATCCTGTTTTGTCAGAAACACTCATCAAAGCTCGTTTCATTTTTAATTATTCTCCTTTTTCAATTAATTCATTCAAAATAGATTTTACGACCTGAGGATATAATTTATGCTCACATGCATGAATTCGCGCTTCCAAAGACTCAACAGTATCATCTTCAAGAATTGGAACTCGCTCTTGTGCAATAATTGGACCAGAATCCAAACCTGAGTCAATATAATGAACTGTCACACCGGTTTGCTTCTTCTGGTCCTCAAAAGCTCGTTCAATTGAATGAAGCCCAGGATATTCTGGTAAATATGCCGGATGAAGATTAATGATTCTACCTTCATAATTATCAAGAATCGGAGCTCCTATCACTCTCAAATAGCCTGCAAGAATTATAAAGTCAATCTTATATTGCCTAAGTAATTTGGCTATTTTTTCTTCATACTTTTTTTTGCCGCCAGACTCCTTAACAGTGAATGTCTCGACAGTCACATGGTGCTTTCTCGCACGCTCCACTACATGAGCATTCGGGTGGTCACAAAATAATAACGCTAATTCACCTTGGAGTTCTTTTTTCTCAAATAAGCTCGCAAATATTTCGAAATTCGTTCCATTGCCTGATGCAAAAATTGCAATTCTCATATCAATTGCCTCACTTAAAACTAATTTTTTCAGAATCAACAGGTCTAGCAGCTAACTCACCAACAACATAAAATTCTTCCTTTTCAGAGGTCAAAATATCTTTTGCTCTTTCTAAATTAGCAGGAGAAACTGCGATTACCATTCCTAATCCCATATTAAATGCTTCAAGGCAGTCTGCATCTGATAAATTACCCTGCTCTTTTAGATACTCAAAGATTGGAAGCACTGGCCAAGAATCGAACTTAATTTGGGCCTGCAGGTTTTCACTAAACATTCGCGGTAGATTTTCAATTAAACCGCCACCAGTAATATGACTAATTCCATTGACAATTGCTGCATCTAATAATGGTAACAAAGATTTAACGTATATTCTAGTTGGTTCAAGCAACACTTGTTCAATTGACCTACCATTGAAGATTGTTGGCTTATCTGAAAGTTTAAGCTCATTATCCTTAAAAAGAATTTGTCTTACCAGCGAAAAGCCGTTAGAATGCAGTCCGCTTGATGGTAAACCAATCAAAACATCCCCTGCTTGCGGCTTTTCATTAGTTAAAAGTTGGCTTTTTTCGACAACCCCAGTTGCATAGCCTGCTAGATCATATTCTTCGGCTGCGTACATATCGGGCATTTCAGCTGTTTCACCACCAATCAGCGCAACTTTTGCCTGCCGGCAGCCATTCGCAACCCCTTTGACAATTGCAGCCATTTTCTTGGGATCATTATGACCTGTTGCAATATAATCCAGAAAAAATAACGGTTTTGCTCCCTGTGCAACAATGTCATTGACACACATTGCAACACAATCAATTCCAATTGTTTCATGCTTATCTGCCTTTTGTGCAATCAATAATTTTGTGCCAACACCATCAGTTCCTGATACCAAGACAGGATGTTTAATCTTTAATTCGCCTAAATCAAATAGTCCACCGAAGCTCCCAAGACCTTCTAGTACACCAGGTTGTTTGGTACTTGCAACTTCTTCTTTGATTCGAGTAACAAGTTCGTATCCCGCATTTACATCCACACCAGCCTCTTGATATCTACTCATCTTACACCAACCTCCAATTCATGCTGATGTTTTAATGACTTCAAGTATCCCTCTTCATAATCATATAAGGGAGTTGGATACTTACCATCGAAGTAAGCGACACACAGGCCTCCATTTGGAGCAGACTTTGCATCGGGAATATCAATTGCTTTAATTAAATTTGGAATAGTCAGGAATTCAAGTGAGTCTGCACCAATTTCCTTACACATTTCAGCAATAGAGTAATTAGCTGCCATAAGTTCAGAACGCGTTGAAATATCAATCCCATAAAAACATGGAAAGCGTAGGGGTGGTGAGGCAATACGCATATGAACTTCCTTAGCACCAGCATCCCTCAGTAACTTGACAATTTGCTTGCTCGTAGTTCCACGAACAATCGAGTCATCAATAATCGCTACCTTTTTCCCCTCAACAACTCCACGAACAGCAGATAATTTCATCTTGACCCCACGTTCACGAAGTTCTTGTGTTGGTTGAATAAAAGTTCTTGCAATGTATTGGTTTTTAATCAAACCCATTTCATAAGGCAATCTGCTTTCTTCTGCATATCCACTTGCAGCCGACAAAGAAGAATTAGGCACACCGATTACCATATCAACATCAAGCGGTGACTGTTTAGCAAGTAATCTTCCCATCTTCTTGCGTGCATTATGCACTGTCACGCCATGAATAATTGAATCTGGACGTGAAAAATAAATATATTCCATCGAACAAATTGCCAACTTAGTATCATCAGTATAGCGATCAATGTGTAATCCATCTTTATCAATGATTATTAGTTCACCTGGTTGGACATCTCGCACCAACTTTGCCCCTACCATGTCCAAAGCACAGGTTTCACTAGCAACAACATAAGAACCATTCGCAAGTTGACCAATTGATAATGGTCTAAAACCATTTGGATCTAATGCTGCAATTAGACTATCTTCGCGTAATAACAAGAATGCAAAACCGCCATGAATTTGGTTTAGGCTCGCTTTGAGTGCATCAATAAAATCCAGATGTTTCTTTTGTCGAATCAAATGAATTAAAATCTCGGTATCTGAAGTAGACTGAAAAATAGCCCCTTCCTTTTCAAGCTCACGTTTAATTGTCTCAGCGTTCGTAAGATTGCCATTATGAGCTAGTGCAACATCACCATCGCCAAAATGAAATAAAAATGGCTGTACATTAGCAAGAATGTTATTACCGCTTGTTCCATACCGCACATGTCCAATTGCAGCATTTCCGACCAAATTATCCAAGTTCTCCTTATTTGCAAAAACTTCTGCCAGCAAGCCGCGATTTCTAAACTGTTGCAGCTTTTCGCCATCACTCACAACAATTCCGGCACCTTCTTGTCCTCGGTGTTGCAGACTGTGTAGACCAAAATATGTCAGATGGTTTGCCTCTGCCGTACCAAAAACACCAAAGACACCGCATTCTTCATTTAATCCTTTGATTTCATAAGGCATGGTATTGTTTCCTCCCAAATTTTTTGAGCTTTTGCACCTTGAATCTCAAAATCCGCATTTTGACACTTCAAGTGTATCTGCTGACTTGCGGTTGTCTCACCAATTTCAATACAATCATTTCCCATTATTTCAACAAATTTCTCAACATTTTCAGGAATCACACTCACCACAAATCTACCCGGGGTCTCGCTGAATAAGTCTCGTGCTTTCATTGTTTTTAATGCAACTTCTAATCCTAAACCACTCGAAAAAGTACTTTCAACTAAACCAACAGCTAGTCCGCCCTCACTCAAATCGTGAGCACTATCCACTAACTCTGCTTCGATTGCTTGCAGTAATTTGAAGAACTTCTGGCTTTCAAGCTCTGTATCAATGGCATGCAGCGTACCCGTGATTTCACCAGTCACCATTTTTTGAATCTCTGACCCTGCGAAATCAGCGTGCGTCTTGCCTACTAAGAATATCTTGGCTCCACTATTTTTAAAAGTATTAGTCAAATGCTTATTAATATCCTTGACTAAGCCAACCATTCCAACCATCGGTGTAGGATAGATCGCTTCGCCATTATTTTCGTTATAAAGTGAGACATTGCCGGAAATTACAGGGGTGTTTAATACACGACAAGCCTCTGACATCCCTAAAACTGACTGATGCAGCTCCCAATAGATTTCGGGATCAGTTGGATCCCCATAATTCAGGCAATCTGTCATTGCTAGAGGAAGTGCTCCACTCGCGATTAAATTCGCTGCAGCTTCTAACACCGCAATTTGTCCACCAACAAATGGATTAAGATATACAAAACGTCCATTGCCATCAGATGTCATTGCAAGCCCTTTTTTTGTTCCTCTAATGCGTAAAACAGCAGCATCACTGCCAGGTCCAACAACTGTATTAGTTCTAACCTGCGAATCGTAAGTTTGTGTGAAGATTTCTTTGGAAGCAATTGTTGGTTGAGCCAATAATTGCTGTAATGTTTCTTTAACATCTAGAATTTCTGGAACCCAGTCAGTTGAATTTTCATCCTGGATAATTCTTTCTGGCTTTCTTTCCTCGCTAGGTTCTTCTAAAACATCATCTGTCAGACTTGAGACAGGGATGTCGGTAACAACCTCACCGTGATGGTTTAACACATAGTTGTTCCCAGATGTAACACGGCCAATGACAACTGCCTCTAATCCGTAATCTTTAAATAAAAATTTGACCTTCTCTTCAAAACCTGCACGAATACACAGCAACATTCTTTCTTGCGATTCGCTTAACATAATCTCATATGCCGACATCTCGGTTTCTCGTTGCGGCACACTATCTAATGTTAGTTCCATTCCGCTGCCAGCCTTGGATGCCATCTCACAACTTGAAGAAACAATTCCTGCCGCACCCATATCCTGAATCCCAACTAACCATTCCTTATGCTGACTAGTTAATTCCAAACAAGCTTCCAGTAAGAGTTTCTCCATAAATGGATCACCAACTTGAACGGCCGAACGTTGTGTTTCCTTGTCGTCTGCAAAATCTGCAGATGCAAATGTCGCCCCATGAATCCCATCACGTCCAGTCTTGGCTCCTACATACATAACTGCATTGCCAACACCCTTAGCCTGTCCTTTTTGCATATCTTTTTGATCCATAATACCAACACACATTGCATTTACCAGCGGATTACCTGTGTAACACTCATCAAAAGTTGTTTCACCGCCAACAGTTGGAATACCCATGCAGTTGCCATACCCGCCAATTCCTGCGACTACTTCATTAATTAAATACTTTGTATGCGGGTTGTCAATCTCACCAAAATGTAGCGAGTCAAGCATTGCAATCGGTCTTGCACCCATACTGAAAATATCACGAATTATTCCTCCAACTCCAGTCGCTGCACCTTCATAAGGTTCCACTGCTGACGGATGATTATGACTTTCTGCCTTAAACACAACTGCTTGGTCATCACCAATATCAACAATTCCTGCACCTTCTCCCGGTCCTTGCAGTACTCGTTCACTCTGGTTAGGAAATTCCCGCAAGACAGGCTTTGATTTTTTATATGAACAATGTTCGCTCCACATAACAGAAAAAAGTCCGGTTTCAGTATAGTTAGGTAATCGTCCCAACAACTTTTCAGAAATAAAGTTGTACTCTTTTTCAGTCAATCCCCACTCAAGATAAGGTTTATTCTTTTTTATTTCTACAGGGCTCATTTCGACTTTCACAGCCATTAGCGTACAGCCTCCTCAGTAGCGACCTTCCCATTTTCAAGTAATGATTTAAACAAACGCAATCCATCTTGATTTCCCAATATTGCTTCAACTGCCCTTTCAGGATGTGGCATCATCCCTAAAACATTCCCAGTCTTATTCGTAATACCAGCGATATTATTCAAACTTCCATTTGGGTTTTCTCCAGCGTAGCGAAAGACAACTTGCTGATTTTCTTCAAGTTCTGCCAAAGTTTCTTCATCAGCGTAATAACTGCCATCAGCATGCGCAATCGGTAAATCAATTTCTTCTTTTTCTTTATATTGTGTCGTAAAAAGAGTCTGATTATTTTCAACTGTTAATGGAACTGTCTTGCAAACAAACTTCAAGCTGTCATTTTGTTTCAGAGCCCCAGGTAAAAGACCAGCTTCGGTCAAAATCTGGAAACCATTACAAGTTCCAAAAACTGGTTTGCCTTGCTTAGCAAAGGCAACAATTGCTGGCATGATATTGCTGAAACGTGCAATTGCGCCACATCTCAAATAATCACCATACGAAAACCCGCCTGGTAACATGACCGCGTCAAAACCGTCCAAGTTATCATTCTTATGTGAGACGTATTCCACGGCAGCACCACAAACAGTATGAAGTGCCTCAAAAAGGTCAATATCACAATTTGAACCAGGGAAAACCACAACCGCAATCTTCATTACGCTTCCTCCATCACTTCATAATGATAAGTTTCTAAATTAAAGTTAACTAATAATTGTTCTGAAACCTGACTAACAATCTCTGCAACTGTTTTATCATTAGGCTCTATCTGCAAGTCAAAGAATTTACCAACATTTACCTTTTTTACTGCAGAAAAGCCTAAACTGTGAATCGCATCTGTAATTGTTTCTCCTTGGGGATTGAAAACCGACTGCTTATAAGTTACAAAAATACGTACATTCACCATAATTACATATCCTCCGTAAGAACTTTTTCAAGTCGTTTTAACACTTCTTCATATACAACTGTTAAATCACCAAGATCGCGGCGGTAAACATCTTTATCCATGTGAGCATTATCCTTCATATTCCAAAGTCGGCAATTATCTGGAGAAAATTCGTCTGCCAACACGATTTCGCCATCTTTAAGTTTGCCGAATTCTAACTTAAAATCAATCAAACGCAAATCAATTTTCTTAAATAACTCTGTTAATAATTGATTTACTTTTCGTGAAATATCCCACATTTTTTCAATCTCATTTTTTGTAGCTATTTTTAACGCCAAGATTTGCGAATTATTCATAAATGGATCATCTAACTCATCACTTTTAAAGTATGTTTCTTCAACAGGAATCGCAAATGTTTTTCCTTCTTCAACACCAAAACGGGTCGCAAAATGCCCAGCTGCAACATTTCTTGTGACCATTTCAAGCGGCAGAATTGTAACTTTCTTAACAAGTTCTTCTGTGTCTGAAATTCTTTTGATAAAATGATTCTCAATTCCTTGTTGCGTAAGATATTCAAAAATCAAGGAAGATATATAGTTGTTTAGAATCCCTTTACCTGAAATCTGATCTTTTTTCTTACCATTCAATGCTGTTGCCTGATCCATGTAAACTACTTTCAAAATTTCTTCATTTTCAGTTGTCCACATTTGTTTGGCTTTTCCTGCATAAACCATCTTTTCCATCTTTCAAACTCAATCCTTTCAACTATAGGCGAATATTAAGAATAACAACTACCGAGAATGATCACTAATTCACTTAAAGATTAACAATAAAAAAGCAAATAGTCAATAAGTAAAACCCGAACTTTATTTTCTAATAATTAATATTATGTTTGCTTTCTTGTAAAAATATCAAAATTGGCTGTACAATTCATTTCTATTATTTAATTATTCCGAACTATATGTTGTATACTACCTAAAAGTAATTGAGCTTTGCACGTAAAAGGAGATGGCAGTCTAGTCTCTAATACATAGATCGTTAGCAGTAATCAACAAAAAAAGCCCTAATCACAAAGTAATTAGAACTCTAATATGAGACTCACTTGCTAATTATCTATAAATTCCTTTGCTCCAAAGTTAACCTAAGCCGACACGCTCAAAGATTTCATCAACATGGCGTAAATGCCAATGATAATCGAATGCATCATCTAATTCTTCTTTTGAAAGACGACTAGTAATTCGCTCGTCTTGCTCGAGTAATGGTCGAAATTGAACTTGCTTATCCCATGATTCAGCTGTTTTCGGTTGAATCAAATCATACGCATTTTCCCGACTCATCCCAGTATCAATTAACTTAAGCAACACTCTTCCACTGTAGATTAAGCCAAATGTTCTGTCCATGTTACGCAACATATTATCTGGAAAAACCGTCAGACTTTCCAAAATTTTACCAAAGCGATTCAACATATAATCCACCAAAATAGTTGTATCAGGCAAGATAATTCTCTCAGCCGAAGAATGTGAGATATCTCTCTCATGCCACAAAGTTACATCTTCAAAAGCAGTCACCATATGCCCCCGAACAACACGTGCTAATCCACAAATATTCTCTGAACCAATCGGATTACGCTTATGCGGCATTGCAGATGATCCCTTCTGCCCTTTTGCAAAATGTTCTTCAACTTCGCGTGTCTCCGATTTTTGTAATCCGCGAATTTCGGTCGCAAATTTCTCCAAGCTTGTTGCAATTAAAGCTAATGCTGCAAGATATTCAGCATGCAGATCACGTGGTAGAACCTGACTTGAGATTTCTTGTGGGCGGATTCCAAGCTTCTCACAAACATACTTTTCAACGAATGGATCAATATTGGCGAATGTTCCCACTGCTCCACTGATTTTACCTGCTTCAACTCCAGCAGCAGCATGTTCAAAACGTTCAATATCACGTTTTATTTCTGAATACCACCGTGCAATTTTTAATCCAAAGGTAGTCGGTTCAGCATGGACTCCATGAGTTCTTCCCATCATCACAGTATCTTTATATTTCTTTGCTTGTTTGCCAACAATATCCTTGAAATGTGCCAAATCTTTTCGTAACAACTCGTCAACCTGCTTCAATTGATATCCATAGGCTGTATCCACAACATCCGTACTAGTCAGTCCATAATGCACCCATTTTTTCTCCTCACCAAGCGATTCCGACACACAGCGGGTAAAGGCAATTACATCATGATGTGTTGTTTCCTCAATCTCTAAAATCCGCGTAACATCAAATTTAGCATTCATGCGGATTTTTGCAACATCTGCAGCAGGAATATGTCCAAGCTTTGCCCATGCTTCATCTGCTGCTATCTCCACTTCAAGCCAGCATTCATATTTTTTTTGATCTTCCCAAATTGCTGCCATTTCTGGTCGTGAATATCTTGAAATCATTAGTTTACTCCTTTAATCCCATACTTTTGTTTTTTCAATTTCAGAAAGTGTTTCTTCAATATTGTTAGTCAAAATTGTGATATGGCCCATCTTCCTATCATTCCGTGCGTCAACCTTACCATAGTCATGAAAATGCCATTGCGATTTCTCAGAAACTAACTTTGCTGCACCAGCAACATGCTGTCCAAGGATATTGACCATAACAACAGGCTTTAATAATTCCACTTTTGGCATTGGCCAGTTACAGATTGCTCGATTATGTACATCAAATTGCGAAAAATTGCAGGCTTCAATCGAATAATGACCCGAATTATGTGGACGTGGTGCAAGTTCATTTACGTAAAGCTCACCATCTTCGCCAACAAACATCTCTACTCCTAGGATACCACATAGATTAATCTTGCTTGCGATTCTTTCAGCCATCTGTTGCGCTTTTTCTTGCAAAGTATGCGCGATTCTTGCAGGCACAATACTCTCATGCAGAATTTGATTTCTATGAATATTCTCACTCACAGGAAACAATGAAATCGCACCAGCGATATTTCTTGCAACCATTACAGAGATTTCCTTAGAGAATAAGACCCAATCTTCAAGTATACATTGACCTTGTCCAATCAGTTCAGGTGCTTGGGTTAGATCTGCAGCACTGTGTAACACCAACTGTGCTTTTCCATCATAGCCGCCTTGACACGTCTTTAGAACTGCAGGATATCCGAACTTTTGAAGCTCAATCTTTAAATCAGCAATAGAGTTAATCGCTGCAAAAGGTGTGACTTTCAAGCCACTTTCAGCTAAAAAAGTTTTTTCATTTAATCTATCTTTAGTAATTGCTAACAATTTTGTTCCTTGAGGAACCGAAACCATCTTTGTAGCATCTTCTAACGCTTTTAAATCAACGTTTTCAAATTCATACGTCAGAACATCTGAGCGAGCTGCTAATTCTTCAATTGCAGAAATATTTTCATATTCTGCAACAATTTGATCATCAGAAACCTGTCCTGCAGAACAATCTGGATTTGGATCTAAAATCAGTACACGAAAACCAGCAGATTTTGCGGAAAATGCCAACATCTGTCCTAGCTGGCCTCCACCAATAATTCCGATTGTTTGCCCTTGTGCGATCATTTTAGACAAGCTCTTCACCACTCTTCATTGCTTTATCGTGCATTTCCTTGCGATAGGCCCTAAGTTTTTGTGCAATCTGGGCGTCAGTAATTCCAAGTATCTGTAATGCTAATAATGCAGCATTTTTTGCCCCGGCAACACCGATTGCAGTCGTTGCCACCGGAATTCCAGCAGGCATTTGTACGATAGACAATAGTGAATCAATTCCACTAAGAGCGTGACTTTGAACAGGGACCCCAATTACTGGCAAAATTGTATTTGCTGCAATCATTCCGGGAAGATGTGCTGCACCACCAGCACCAGCAATTATTACCTTAACATCATTATCCGCAGCATTCTTGGCAAATGCAAACATTTCTTGTGGCATTCTGTGTGCTGAAATAACTTGTTTATCAAAACTGACACCAAATTGTTCTATTATATTGGCCGCTTCCTTCATTGTCTCCCAATCCGAAGAGCTTCCCATTATAACACTGATTTCATTGCTCACCGTTATCCCTCCTAAAGTACAGCCTTAGCTTAGCAAAGGATATGCTAATTGTCAAAGCTAAAATCGAACTTTATTTGCAATAAACACGTATTCATACGTATTAAGCTAAGATATTGATTCAGTTATCACTAAAAAACTTTTTTATTTCGTCTTTTATAGTCACAAAAAAAGAAAATCTGTCAATGAGATTTCCTAATTCAACTCTATCTTTATTTTTGCTTACTTTGATTTAATCTTCTGCAGCATTCATTGCTTCTAAAATGATTTCAAGTTGTTCACGTTCTTCTTCAATATCACGTTTTTTTTCATCGTAAGCATTTAATAAGTGGCGTCCCCGCTTTGAGCTGCTAATCCTCGTACAAACTTCGTCAAGTTCAGCAATTTTAGCAACTGTCTCTTGATAATCGTGTAAAATATCAAACTTGTTACTCATGACAAAAGTCCTCCCCAAATTAGTTGATTTATCGACTTGAATAATCTAACACTTTTTGTCATATTTGTGAACAGTTTTATATTACGATTTTGTTACAAATTGCTTTTGCAGGAATAAATTATCTATACCAATTTAGCACTTTTTACTCTCTTTTTTTCCATTATCTTGGTAACATCTCGTGCAATCATCAACTCTTCATCAGTTGGAACCACAAGTGCCTTAACTTTTGAGCCCTTAGTAGAAATCACAATGTTTTCCCCTCTAACTGAATTACTTTCCTCATCAACCTCAATTCCCATGTAGGACAATCTTTGCAAAACTGCACTTCTAATCTCCGCAGAATTTTCTCCAATTCCTGCTGTAAATATTATTCCATCAACTCCACCCATCTCAGCAGTATATGAACCAATATATTTTACGATATCCTTAACAAAAATATCGACAGCAAGCTGTGCCCGTGGATTTGTATCACTTTTTGCCATAACATCACGCATATCAGAGGATACCCCCGAAATACCCAGCAATCCAGATTTCTTATTCAAGTCATAAATTGCTTCAGGCATGGAATGCATATCTAATTTTTGCATCATAAATGATAACATTGCAACATCAGTATCCCCTGAACGGGTAGCCATAGTAATCCCCGTTAAAGGAGTAAATCCCATTGAAATATCGAAGGACTTACCATTCTTAATAGCACAAACGGATGCTCCTGCTCCAAGATGACAGCTAATTAATTTTAATTCATCCAGCGGACGCTTTAATATTGCAGCAGCAACATTTGCAACATAACGATGACTAGTCCCATGAGCCCCATACCTTCTCACACCATACTTTTGATACCATTCGTATGGCACACTAAAAATATAGTTTTCTTTTGGCATGGTCTGATGAAAGGACGTATCAAAAACAGCTACTGCAGTTGCAGCTGGAAGAATTTTCTTGAATGCTTTGATTCCCATTAGGTTTGCGGGATTATGAATGGGAGCATACTCGGCCAATGAATTGATTTTTTTAATAACCTTACTGTCAATTGTGACCGATCGCTTAAAATATTCACCGCCAGCAACGACACGGTGACCAACCCCCTTTATTTCAGAGAAGTCGTGAATAATTTCCAGATTAAGCAACAATTCTAGCAAACGCTTAACAGCATACGAATGATTTTTTATTTCTTCATTAGTTTCAAATTTTTCATTAATACCATACTTAATCTTGATTGCGCCTTTTGCAAGCCCAATTCTATCAAAAAGACCTTGTGCTAATACCTGTTCAGTATTCATTTCAAACAACTTAAATTTTAGACTTGAACTTCCAGCATTAATTGCAATTATCTTTGACATAGTGATTCCCCCTTATTATATTTGAAACGCTTTCACAATAATAATATACCAAATTTTTAACCGTTTTTCACTAATACTAATGACGATTTAATAATTATTCAAAAAAAGATGCTTTCATTCTCTATAAAAAAACATTACAATTAACCTTAGCAATTTTTACGGAGGATATTAATGAACTATAACCAACAATTACTTGAGACATTAGCTGCTAATACAGAACTCGCTGAAATTTTTGAAATTTTAAAAACAGAGCACTTGAGCACTGCATTCGTCTGTAGTGGCGTACTTCGAACAATTATTTGGAATAATCTGTCGTCACAAAAGACTAATTTAGTGTTAGAAAATATTGATGTGTTATATGCAAATGCTAGTGAATCATATGAACAATTCTTGACAAAAAAAGCAATCTTCTCACAGAAATATTCCAAATATCTGTGGAATCTCGAAAATATATGTTTGAATGATGCAAAATCAATGCAGCCCTTTGGAAAAAATATTGAAACAGCTCTTAAAAATATACCCGAAACTTGTAACAGTGTTGCAATAAACTTGAATACTCCTGAATCTCTAATCATTGCTCCATTTTCTTTGGACCATCTCTTTAATTTTGAGATACATCCAACTCCTCGTTTCCAATCTGATAAGGTGCTGCTTGAACAATTCAAAAAACGTGTTATTAACAAAAAATGGCAAGCAAAGTGGCCCACAATTAGTTTTTTTGTAGACTAGATTATCGTAGGAGAGGGGGTTGAGCCAAAAGTTAATTTTTGACCCAACCCCCTCTCCTACGTTTAGTCAAGCCTCTAATTTCTTATTTTTTTAATCTTTGAACTAGTGA